>NZ_JBFRTR010000051.1:0-71160 GCF_041474215.1 Vibrio sp. 10N.222.52.C12 | reverse complement strand
GAAGATTGAAGATTGAAGAGATTTTGCAACGAACAACGATTTGGTCATCCATTTGATGACTACAAAAACAAGTGACACTATCCACTGCCGGTTACTATCACTTATTTAACCACGCTCCTAGAGCGTGGTTTTTTTCTATTAAATCAGAGACAAACGATGCCTGATTGAACAAATTTAGACCTGATTACAAGTACTCACATAGGTAAGCAGTCGCTTCTTTTACCTGTAGGTCGAATGAAGAGTCACCCGCAACGTCAAAAGACTCACCAGATTGGTATGTCGTCCAGTCATCATCACCAACACGCTTTACAATCAAAGCACCTTTAACAACGGTCATCTTTTCTGGAGCCGCAGTACCGAACGTGTACTCACCAGCCGCCATTACACCAACACTCACATCAGCACCAGACTGGTTAAACGCTAACGACTTAACGCCACCTTCAAAGTATGTGTTTTCTTTAATCATTGTACTTCCTTGTTATCTTCAAATTGCAATTATTGAGCTCACCGAGTAAGCCTATGCGTAAATTTAGGTGATAATTGTTTTAACCAATTCGAGACTTTCCTACAAGAAATAAATACGCATAGCTTAAGCATTTCTGGAGTTCGCTTTCATTGATAGCGTAAATACTGAGGAGCAAGGCTAAAAACCACTAACGCAACCACATTTATTAGAACATTCGATCCTGCTTCTAACTCTTAGAACAATTTTTGCAAACTAAGGTTTTAATTAATAGAATCTAAAACAATATCAGTCGAAAAATGAAGAGATAATGGCAAAAAAGCCGACTAAAAGCAGAGATCTATTTGCCAACTCGTTACTCTACGGCTTCCTATTAGCTGGCTTTATGGTTGCCCTCACCGCCGGCTATTTTGCTTACCAAGCCCACCAGCAATCTGTCAGCCCAAGCAACGTCTATGGCACATGGATAGAGATTGCGGCGCCACCTTACAACACCGACATCCTGACACTTTCAGAAAACGGTGTGATGATGAATCATCGTCTTATCACTACCTCATTCGATTTTGACGGGAAGATCGTCACGATCAACACTGGCTCTGGAACCACCGTTTACACCATCAGTGGTACTTACGATTCGCCTCGCTTAAAGCGATTAAAGCCAAGCGTACCATCTCAGCAATTTATTAAAGAAGGCTACGAAGATACTGCGACTGGTGATACCCATAGTGTCATGCAACAACGACGCGCTTCCTTAGCTGAGCAATTCAAAAGATAACCCTCTTATCCATACTGCCATAAGCATTCGTCTTCAAGTTTACCCGTCGATCGACCCCGCTCGCTCAACATACTTCACTTTGTGATTCAGCTTCAATCCACAGTATTTTCTTATAGTTTGTCGCACCTTTTCATAACTTCATGTCGTGAATTTTCACTTGTGAGATTTTCCTACTGAAGGATGTTTTATTTTATAAAACATGGACTCAGCCTCTCATTCATTAAGCAACAGAATTGTAACAAGATACAATTTTTTAGTTGTCCATCGAAAACGGATTTATTTTCAGTTATGAAATTAAAACTCTCTCGAATACTGACTGGGAAGCTCCTTCAAAACTGATTGGAGCCGTTTATGGGGCCATTGGGTTCTCGTAATCTTCAAGGAATGAGAGAAATAGTATGATTCGTATAAATACCTGTGCTGCAAGCATTGCTCTAGCGCTATCTGGTACAGCATTAGCGGCTCCAACAGCACCTAGCATCGACATGTACGGTTCCAACAACCTGCAATTTTCTAAAATTGAACTCGCGATGGAAACCACCTCTGGCTACAACCAGATGGTGAAATATCACGACCAAGCGAAGGTCGACGTTAAGTTCAACCAATGGAGCGGAACGTCAGGAAACACGTACAACATCTACTTTGATGGCGTTAAAGTGGCCACCGGCCCAATCACTAGCAGCCAAACCACAGCTTCTTTCGAATACGGCCAAGGCGGCTTATTTGAGATGGAAATCGAAGCGTGTGATGAAACAGGTTGTAGCAAGAGCGCACCTGCTCAAATCACGATCGCTGATACCGATGGCTCACACTTAGCGCCACTTGCGATGAATGTGGATCCGAACAACAAGTCATACAACACAGATCCAAATACGGTAGTCGGTACTTACTTTGTAGAGTGGGGTATTTATGGTCGTGACTACACGGTAGATAACCTACCCGCTGATAACTTGACCCACATCCTTTACGGCTTCATCCCAATTTGTGGTCCTAACGAATCAGTAAAATCGGTAGGTGGAAACAGCTACAACGCACTAATGACAGCTTGTCAGGGTGTTAACGATTACGAAGTGGTGATTCATGACCCATGGGCCGCTTTCCAGAAGAGCTTCCCTCAAGCGGGCCACGAATACAGCTCACCTATCAAGGGTAACTACGCAATGATGATGGCGCTCAAACAGCGTAATCCTGATTTGAAGATCATCCCATCGATTGGTGGCTGGACGCTATCTGACCCGTTCTTTGATTTCACAACCAAAGCCAACCGAGACACCTTCGTCGCGTCTGTTAAGAAATTCCTCAACACATGGAAATTCTACGACGGTGTCGATATCGATTGGGAATTCCCTGGTGGCGGCGGTGCTGCACCTGATCTTGGTGATCCTGTGAACGATGGCCCTGCTTACATAGCACTGATGGCAGAACTACGCGTGATGCTCGATGAGCTAGAAGCTGAAAATGGTCGCACTTACGAACTCACATCAGCCATCGGTGTTGGCCACGATAAAATTGAAGACGTGAACTATGGAGATGCTATCCAATACATGGATTACATCTTTGCGATGACTTATGACTTCTACGGCGGTTGGAATAACGTATTGGGTCACCAAACAGCATTGAACTGCGGTAACTTCATGCGCCCTGGTCAATGTGATGGCACTGGGCTTGATGAAAATGGCGAACCATACACAGGCCCAGCTTACACCACAGACAACGGCATCCAACTGCTTCTTGAGCAAGGTGTTCCAGCCAACAAGCTTGTTGTTGGTACAGCGATGTACGGTCGTGGTTGGGAAGGCGTATTACCCTCATCACTTTCTGATCCGAGCGACCCAATGACTGGCGTAGGTAATGGCAAACTGACCGGCAGCTCTGCTCAGGGTGTATGGGAAGATGGCGTTATCGATTACAAAGGCATTAAGGCGAACATGCTTGGTACGAACAACCAAGGGATCAATGGCTTCGAATACGGCTACGACGAAATGGCAGAAGCGCCTTACGTTTGGAATCGCACCTCAGGTCAGCTAATCACATTTGATGATGACCGCTCGGTAAAAGCAAAAGGCGCGTACGTTCGTAGTCTTGGTCTTGCAGGTCTATTCTCTTGGGAAATTGATGCAGATAACGGCGATATCCTAAATGCAATGCATGAAGGTCTAGCAGGTGGCACCACCGATCCTGTAAACCGTAAACCAACGGCAGCAGCAGGTGCCGACCAATCCGTTGAAGGCCCAGCTTCTGTTTCTCTAGATGGCAGCGCTTCAAAAGACAGCGACGGCACAATCGCGAGCTACGCTTGGTCACAAGTAAGCGGAACAGCAGTAACGCTAGCGAACGCGAATGCAGCTGTTGCAAGCTTCGATGTTGTTGAAGTCGCACAACAAGAAGCTCTAACATTCAGTCTAACCGTAACAGACAACGAAGGTGCTACTTCTACTGACACCGTTGTTGTAACAGTAAGCCCTAAAGATACAGGCCCAGTAAACACAGCACCAGTAGCAGTGGTTACGGCTCCGGCTGAAGTTAATGCGGGTGATGTAGTCGTGGTTGATGCTTCGGCTTCAAGCGATGCAGACCAAGACACATTGACCTTCACATGGGATGTACCTGCTGGTATTGATGCAACGGTTCAAGGTTCTTCAGTGAGCTTTGTCGCAGCGGAATACACGAAAGATACAACGCTGAACTTCTCTGTAACAGTCAGCGATGGCACAGAGACATCGGTAGCAGCTACTTCAGTGAAAGTTCTTAAGAAAACCACAGGCGGCGGTACATGTACTAACGCTTGGGATTCAGGCGCGGTTTACACTGGTGGCGACCAAGTGACTCAAGGCGGTAAGGTTTGGGAAGCGAAATGGTGGACAACCGGTGAAGATCCAACAACGACAGGCCAATGGGGCGTGTGGAAAGAGATCGGCCCAGCAAGCTGTGCTAACTAAAAATAGGATTGAGCTAAACACCAACTAAGCACCTAAAAGCAAGGCCAACCAGATAATGTCTGGTTGGCCTTTTTAATGTTTGTTTTCTTAGCTTTGAGCTTACGATCTTTTTACTGGCGTCCTACTGACTTGCGCTCGTTATACCAATCACAGTAAGCAAGTGTTCAAAAATAGCGCAGGAAAAAAGCTTGAGAACAAGGCTGCTCTTTTCAATAAATAGTTTCGATAAGTAGTTATTCTACAATCAAAAAATCTAACGACGTTATCGAGATTTTTAACAAGCTAGGGTGAACAGTTATTTACTACGATTGGTATTAGACTTAGCCAATTAAGTTATCAAAGCTCTCGAACACTTGTGGGCACTTCATTACTCGCCCGTGGCCCTGTCCTTGAGTCGCAATTAAAGTAACGCGACCCATTTCATTAGCCGCACGCTGAGACACATCAAACTTAGTAAACTTGTCTTGCTCATCATGAACGATGATCGTCTGAGACTCACGAAGCGCTAGCTTTCCATAGGGATCAACAGACTGAATCGGGTAGTTAAACTGCTCTTCGACTTCTCCAACTACCGCCTCGAACAGTTTCATTGAGTAGCCAGAACGCGCAACGCTGCCAAATAGGTTTTCTAGATAATCCAGTACAGGTGCAATCAGCAATAATGGCTTGTTTTCCAATTTAACGTGCTTACATTCCAACGCAGAAGCCGTGCCCATACTGTGACCGACCAAACCTGCTACCTCACCCACCGAATCGAGAATCGCTTCAAGGCCGTTCACAAACGCAGGAATATGACCATGTACACCATCACTGCCACCATGAGCAGGGTGATCATAAGCCAGAGCCGTAAAACCTTTAGCGGCGATATGTTCCATCAGAGGGAAAAACTGACTCGCGGTGCCAGACCAACCATGAGTCAGCACCCAAACAGGCCCCGTACCCAAAGAATAGGTTTTTAAAACGCCATCACGACCTTTGATTTCACTCTTGATAAGCCCTTGGGGATCAGCATTTTTCTGCTCAGTACGCATTGGAGTGAGCAGCAACTTACGTGCTGTTTTCTTCGCATGACTCGGCGCTAGGATGTAATGAAGATTGGTTGTTGCGCCAATTAAGCTGCGCTTGAAGCTGAATTTGTTCGATGTATTAAAGTAGATTTTGTCACTCATGACCGGTCCTTGTATCGCCATCATCATTGGCGGATCGAGCTCGGCCCTGAAAATCGAACGACCGTGCTATTTGTTAGTGTAAAAAATGGCGATAGCGCTTTTTATGGCTGCTTGCCGCCACTTCTCTTAAAATTTCTTATAAGCCTTAGTTAAACAAAACTCAGATGCTTTGCGAGCTAAACCTCTTTCCAGCTAGCGATTAAGCGCTGTACACCACTCCAAAAGTGGGTGTGGCTCGCTTGTTGGCCTCGTAACGAGTAGAACAAGTTGGCACTCAAGTAGAGGCCGTATAACTCAAAGGTTGCCTGTTTAGGATCTAAATCGGCTCTGAACTGTTTGCTCTCAACCGCTTTTGCTACCTGAATCGTCAAGTAATCAATCCACACTGAAATGGTTTTCTGCAGTGCTTTCTGAATCACAGACGTTTCACTGCCCGCATCTTTCCATGCATCAATAAACATGCAACTGCCTTGGAATGAATGGTTCCAGCCCAACCAATTGTCGAGCAGCTGTTTCAATTTCGCTTCAATATCACCATCTCCCAGCTCTCTTGCGGGAATGATGACTCTTTCGGTGAATATGGCGTTGGAATACTCCAGTACAGAGAGTTGCAGGTTTTCTTTAGAGTTGAAGTGTGCAAACAAGCCACTCTTAGACATGCCACACTGTTTGGCTAATTCGCCAATCGTCAAACTCTCAAGCCCGTTTTCACTCGCAAGTGCGAATGCATGACTCAAAATATACTCTTTGGTTATCTTTCCTTTACTCATTATTCACCAAGGATAAATCTGATACGTTATTTTTAGCACGTTCGTTCTTTTTTTCAAAGATTTTTACTTATCTATTGGGATTCAATTTCTCTTCTCAAAGAATTGTGGAAAAATGCGACAGTATTCAAAGGAAATTGAAATCGACTAACAAAGGAAAAACAATGAACACACTTTGGGAACAGTTTGCGTTTTCGGCGTCAGTAACAGGCCCTATCTGTTTAATGCTGTTTCTTGGTGTGATGCTCAAACGAATCGGCTTAATCAACGACAATTTCATTGATGTCGCATCTAAGGTGGTCTTTCAAGTCACCCTACCCGCGATGCTATTTCTGAGTATTGTTCAATCGAATCACAACTTTTCAGCCAGTAGCGCGTTAGTTGCCTTTGGCGTCATCGCTAACTTTATCTTTTTCTTGTTCACGATTTTCTCGACCAAGTTAGTATTTAAAGGTTCGAAAGATCAAGGTGTGATTGTCCAAGGTGGATTCCGCGCCAATACCGCGATCATCGGCCTCGCCTATGTAGCTAATATTTATGGTAACCAAGGCGTGGCATTGGCGGCTATCTATGTCGCATCCCTAACCGTGCTATATAACATTCAAGCCGTGATTGCACTGACACCCAAAGGCGAAGACACTGGTGCGAAAGCGATTAAAGTGATCGCTAAGTCGATTACCAAGAACCCATTGATCATCGCTATTTTCTTAGCGGTCGTCTTCTATGCGCTTTCGATTCCTATCCCAAAAATGGTCACTGATGCTGGTCAATATTTTGCCAACATGACGTTACCTTTGGCACTGCTGTGTACCGGTGGGTCGCTGGACATCAGCTCGCTCAAACAAGAAAAGTTATCGACGTGGTTCGCCTCTAGCTACAAGTTAATTGCCTCACCGTTACTGATTACACTGGCGGCTGGGTACTTAGGATTTGAAGGGCTCGATCTCGGGCTTATCTTCTTGATGAGCGCAGCACCAACAGCAGCGGCAAGCTACGTTATGGCTCGTGCGATGGGAGGAAACTCAACACTGGCGGCT
Organism: Vibrio sp. 10N.222.52.C12; assembly: GCF_041474215.1. Lineage (NCBI taxonomy): Bacteria > Pseudomonadati > Pseudomonadota > Gammaproteobacteria > Vibrionales > Vibrionaceae > Vibrio > Vibrio sp. 10N.222.52.C12. Next base: position 64,010 of record NZ_JBFRTR010000051.1, on the reverse strand, counting down.
AACATCATCGCGCTTACTACTGTTGTTTCTCTTATCACTTGTACTCTCGGTATTTTTGTACTTACTGCAATGGATTTAATATAGCTGCGACAGGCTTCAAATAATCAATACAAGCCTTAAAACAAAGGTCGCAACCCTTGATTTAGCGCTAACTGATTCAATAAAAAGGCTGTTAGATTCTACGAAAATTTTCTTAGAGATCTGATATGTCTTCCGTTCAACATACGCCTTCACAACACATCGCCAGTATTGAGTTGGGTCGAGTGATTGCTATCTTGGCGATCATTGGTTTACACGGTCAAATGGCACTCACTTATTGGCAAATAGATGAAGTGCCTTGGATCGGTTATGTACTCAACCAAACCGCTCGTTTTGCGGTACCTCTGTTTTTCCTAATTTCCGGTTATCTTATTCAGCCCAAGCTGACTGCCTCCCCGTGGCAAACCGTCATTAATTACTCTAAACCACTGCTTAAGGTTTGGTTAGCATGGAGCATCATTTGCTTAGTGATGCCATTCAACCTCGCGAAGGTAGAAGAGTTTGGTTACCTAGGTGAGCGCCAAGGCTATTGGGGTTTCTTAATGAACACGCCACTTAACTCTTTCTTAGAGGGTGGATTGGTTCATTTATGGTTTATTCCCGCTCTCGTATGTGCAGTTTTGATCATTGCTTTGATAGTCGAAATGAAACTCGACAAACTGCTATTACCAGCGGCCATTGTACTTTACGTTTATGGTGTTTTAGCGGGCAGCTACGCAACGCTAACCGGGTTAGAAGCACCTTTCTTCACGCGTAATGGCCCGTTCTTTAGCACGTTAATGGTGACCTTAGGTTTCCTTATTCGTCAGAATCAATGGAAGGTGTCATCAACTAAAGCGTTGGGGTTATTAGCGTTAGGCATGTTGATTCATTTTGCTGAGGCATCATGGCTCACCACGTTCGACGTCGGATTCAACATGAATGATTTCTTGTTTGGCACGGCGCTATGGGGGATGGGCGTGTTCATGTGGCTTTTAGCAAATCCAAACATGGGTAACTACGCTTGGGTTCGCGCCATTTCAAATCGCATGCTAGGTATCTACGTCAGCCATTTGCTGATCATTATCGTGTTGTTCAATGTCTGTGGAGTTTTAGGCATTACGGAATTGGCAAAAGACGTTACGGTATTTTTTGGCACCGTATTGTTGAGCTTCGGGTTGGTTGTTGGAATCGAAAAAACACCACTGCGACGTGTGCTGCTTCGTTAGTGTTTGTGCCTAACATCATCAGCTAAATCAGTTTTAAAGAGTCACAAAAAATAAAGGCAAGATAACGGATTATCTTGCCTTTATTTCATCATGTCAGTAATGAGACTGTGTCACTCGCTGGAGTGTTATCGGAACGCCATTGCGCCCTTGCCAACACCTTCATAAGCGACGATTTGTAGTGATTGGTTCTCTGCTAGGCTCGGTTCAACTTGATCCGCGATATAGCCAGCAAGTAATTCCACCGTGGTATCTGTCGGTAAAATTTCCGTCTCACTCTTAGCAATCGCTAGCTCAAATTCGCCTTGTGGCGCGGTGTAGCGGAAGCCATAGTGACTTTCATCATTAACACTGTTCGCGTTTTCACTCAGGTTAAGTGATGAAACTGAAACTTGGTCTTCTTTAGAACCTAAATAAATGTCTTCCCAACGCTGAGCAAATGCTTGTTCACGTTGCCCGTCACGCTGACCATCGACCACGATTTCTACTGGAGAACGGTGACCATGCGCGATGCGTTGGCAGTTGCCATCATGCTTTTTTAAACCATGGGTGTAGTGGTAGAACGCGCCATTAATGTTCTCATGACGTAGGGTGATCTCTAACCCTGTGACGTTACTTGGTAGGTTATCGCGAAGAATATTGTAAACGTGTGCGGTCACACTCTCGATGGTGATCGCTTCTGCATCAATGAGGCAATATGCTTTATCAGGGCAATGTAGATGAAGACTCTTGTCACCACGCAACACATCAACCTTAGAGTAGCCCGCTTTGCTCGCTTGAAGAACAATTGCAGCGCTCTGCATTGGCAGCAGCAAACGGTGATCAACATGCTCATCGACAAGCTGTTTGATCTGCTTTTTGACCTTGCTAAAATCCAGCACCATGCTCATTTCATTAAGTTCACCAGACATGGTGACATCTAAAATCCAACTATCTCCTACGACCCCTCTGTGTTCACAGATGTATGAAGAATCGATAACGGTAAGGTCTCTTACAAATAGGTTCAAGTTGAACTCCTTAATACTTTAATGAGATACGGGAGGCTGAATAATGCTCAGCAGGCACTTCGTCTCATTGATGTCTGATAAAATAGGACGGGCAGGATGTTACAACGAGCTAATAAAGTCCACCTTTTTACACCGTCATTCGAGAAATGAACAAACTACGCTCAATTTCCGCTAAAACATAGGCCAGCCTGATGCCAATAGCCATATTGCAGGTAGGGATGGCCAGCGCTTCACGACGCATTTTGCTTTAGCCAAAGGCGCGGCGACACTCCGGCAACATGTTGAAAAGCACGTGAGAATCCTGAATAGCTATTGTAACCCACTTCATCAGCGACCCAATTGATCGGCTTATTTTGCAATAACAGAGATTGAGCAACAGAGACTCGCCACTTTTGCACATAATCTCCCGGCGTTTCACCCACTTCCCGTTTGAACGCTTCAATAAACTGAGTACGAGACATCGCGGCCAGTGACGCAATTTCGGCAAATAAACAATGCAAGGCTGCGACAAATGCCTGTGTTCCGTGTGAGCGCTAGACAAGCTCAACTCCCCCGCGCTCAATACATGAAGGTGGCCCTCTTTACCTTGTTGCGCGTTAAATGACGATACTCCACACAGGTTTCCAGAATAGAAAACGCCAGTGCGTATCGAGAAGTGTTCCATTAGTTGTGAAAGCAGATCCATGCATCCTCCGAACGATTCGCTTAGTTTTTAGTTCTTTTGTCCCTCTATAGACCGGACGAGTGGGCTAAATTATTTCAAACAAGATAACCAACACTGACAAGGAACTTGATATGTCACACATGAAATCGACCAGTCAAAAAATCACTCTAATGGCCGAGTTACTAGGCACCAGCTTTTCGTTAATGGCAGCAGACCTTGATATGAGTGTCGACAGCAATAACCTCGCAATTAAAGGCTATGATCCTGTCGCTTACTTTGCCAATGAAGGTCCAGTAAAAGGCACATCTGAGTTCACAGCGACCTATAAGAATGCGATCTATAACTTTGCGAGCAGTGAAAACAGAGATGAATTTCGAGCCAATCCAGAAGCCTATGCCCCTCAATATGGCGGTTACTGCGCGTTTGGAGTAGCCATGGGTAAGAAGTTTGAAACCGACCCTCTCGCTTGGAAGGTGGAAGATGGAAAGTTGTATCTGAACTTAGACAAATCGGTTCAGAAACGCTGGCTGGAGAATACACAAGAGTTCATCCAAGACGCCAACAGCAACTGGACAACCATCAAAACCGTAGAAGCCTATAAGCTCTAGCCTACAGCGCTTATCCATTGCCCAAGAATAAAACGGAAGCGACCGAACGCTTCCGTTTTCATTGGGATTTTCCCCAAAGAGGCCAACCCAAAGCGATTGGCAACACCTACTAAGTCCATTTCTATTCTATACTCCTAGCAGATAAGCTTTTCTTTTTATGGAAGAATAATGACATTACCTAAGATTTTGGTACTCGGCCTCTGCGCCCTATCGACACTGACTTATGCCAACCCATGGCAGTTCGTCAAAAGTGAAGATGGCATCATGATTGATAAAAGGCCACACAGCGAAGGCTTGGTCGAAATACGAGCACAGATGCAAACGCCCACCACTTACTCCGGTTTTTTACTGTTATTGGAAGACAGTGAGAACGTGCCAAACTGGATAGATAATGTATCGCAAAGCCGTGTGTTGATGCAGATATCTGAAGATGAAAACATCGTCTATACCCAATTCAAAGCACCGTGGCCTGCCAGAGATCGAGACATGGTGACCTACTCAAAATACAGCATCGAGGGTGGGCAGTTTGTTTTGTCGATAAAGGATGCGTCGAACTATTTGGCGAAAGAGTCGGGGTACATTCGAATCTACGATGTGGACGCACTTTGGACACTGCAACCGCTGACTAATGGCAATACCTACATCACCTACACCGCGTATGCGAACGCAGGGGGCATCTTGCCAAATTGGTTGATGAACAAGTTATCGATAGGCAGTGCACTGAGCACGTTTAAGGGGCTAAAAGAACAGTTACCAAAGTACCAAGGCCAACAGCACCCTAACCTGCCAAATGAGTCTCGCTAACGATACAAGTCGATAAGTAAATGGAGGCATTAAGGTTAAAGATTAAGGTCTTCTAGCGAGGTCGCGAGCTAAGATAAGCGCCAAGCCAAATACTTGAAGAAACAGGGCGATGTTCTTATAGAAAGCCATTTTCTCATCAAGCCTTTGGATTAACTCAACCAAGGTCAGGTTATCCAAATAGTAATCATCGATTCGAGTTCGTTGCGCTTCTTGTGCACTGTTTATCAGCATCATCAGTTTCGGTAAGTGAGCCAAAGAGATACTTGGCACTTCGCTACTCACCCAACGCCTAAGTTGCCCACGCAGTGCTTCGTCGAGAACCGTGGTCGGCTGCACCGTTTCTGGTTTATCAAGGTGAATCAAAATCGCTTCACGCTTGCGCTCTAGGGTTTCAATCGTATTCCAAGCAAGCTGTATTGAGTACACATTGCCGTATTTGCGATCGTTGTACTCCGCTTTCTCAGCTTCAATTTTATCGAGCACCAAGCTCGACATGACAATCGCCATGATGTTGAGTATCAAGCCTGCGAGGACAATCGCCCAAGCAGGAGGAAGACGCAACGCCATAATGCTCCCTAGAACATTTTATCAAAAGGTAGGTAAGCTAAGTTTAGGACAATCAAAGAGATCATGCAGATAAGCGTTAACACCATACCCACTTTTCGACCTTTGAAGTTCTTCGCTAAGATCCCTTTCGCATGAATCACACGCCCCAGAATAAACGCCACACCAATGACATGAATCAGCCACACACCGGCGCCATTCATCTCTAACAATCCCATCAAAATAACGGTGATTGGGATGTAATCCATAGCATTACTTTGTGCCGAACGTGCTATCTGTAACGACTCGACACCGCCATCAGCATGAGCAACAAGATTGATTCGCCTTTGCTTGATCACCTCTATTGCTAACCAAATCATTACGATCGTCAGCAAGGCTGCGTAAAGTGCTGTAACCATCATATTTCCCTATTATTTTGTGTTTACTCAGTGTTCTTTGTTATCTGTTCGACAACACCCGCCGAGATAAAATGAAAATCGCACCCGAGTACTTGTAAGAGATCTCTCACACCGAACGTAAGAGATCACAATCAAGCTTCGCAGAAAATTCCTAAAATACAAACCCAAGCCCTTGTTTTGTATGAATCCACGCATATTTCTTTCGATCAGTGGGTACATTTATTTCTTAGGGTGGATTGTGAGCAAAGCCTCTGCAGTGTTTAATACACATGTCGACAGGGAGTTGGCAGGAACAGGAAAAAGCCTAACGGATTAGGTATCTTCAGGATGAAGATTTGATGGCTTAGGATGAGTTATCAGCAAGGAAGTTATGCTCTAGGATAGAGTCGCTTATCAGGATGATGAGTTTGCAAGGACACCGCTAGGACGGCGATGAATTGGATAGGTTAAAGGATTTAGCCACGTCAAGGAACGATGCAGGGAGCACCAGTTACCTATTGAAAGATAAGTAACGCGCAGTAGCAGGATGGCTACGAAAAGAATAGACCCCGTTTGGTGAAAGCCAAACGGGGTTTCCTTTTTTTTTAGCGTTTGAAAAGTCTCATTGGCAATTCATTTACCATAAACCCTAAAAAGTTTCGAGAACTGTCATTCTACAAAAGTTATAGAATAATATTCATCAAGAACATCGCACCAAACGCATTCAATACTGAAATCGCGATCATCACTGGAATATAGCGACCTTCAATACCAATTGGTCCCATGATACGTCCCATGTATTGCACCAACAAACTTGAAGATAAACATCACAGCAACCGCTAGGCCAATTGACGAAGTTACCGCCAAAGAACCATCCATAACTGGAAGGGTGAACAGTACTGTACCTGAAGAGAAGAAGTTAACGATCGCCCCGCGCCAGCATCAGTACTTTGAAGCGACGAAATCAATGCTAAGCCTGAGTTGCCAGGAGTATCCATCAAAGCTAATACTTTCGCCACCGTCTTTCTTTTTCACTATAATCTATTGAATTATTAAGATATCTATCACACCCCACATGCTTATTTAGGTCTACGCTTTTACCCGTGTTAATAACTTATTAACTTCGGAGCGTAATCCATGTTAGGTATCCAGCTTTCTGCTGTTCTCTCTTTGTTACTCTTTTCTTCGGTAGCAGGTGCTGCCACTTCTCAGTTGGGAGAACCACTCAAGCTCACCAACTCATTCGCTGGCTACCTATCCCTGACCATTTTCGTTGTCGCCTACATCGTGGTGATGATGGAAGAGTACCTAAAGCTCCGAAAATCTAAGCCAGTGTTACTTGCAGCAGGACTGATCTGGATAATCATTGGTTTTATCTACCAAGAACACAACCTTGTTGAAGTCGCTAAGCAAGCACTCGAACACAACTTACTGGAATACGCTGAGCTGTTACTTTTCCTACTCGTCGCCATGACCTACATCAGCGCCATGGAAGAGAGAAGACTGTTTGATGCGCTGCAAGCGTGGATGGTGGGCAAAGGCTTTAATTTCCGCTCTCTGTTCTGGCTAACCGGTATTCTGGCCTTCTTTATCTCACCGATCGCCGACAACCTCACCACAGCTCTATTGATGTGCGCCGTGGTTCTGAAAGTCGCAGGATCTAACCCTAAATTCGTTAACCTAGCCTGTGTGAATATCGTGATAGCCGCTAACGCTGGCGGCGCGTTCAGCCCATTCGGTGACATCACAACGTTGATGGTGTGGCAGGCTGGTTATGTGAGCTTCAGTGAATTCATTCCCTTATTTATTCCTTCAGTGATGAATTACCTCGTCCCTGCAATGATCATGTCTTACTTTGTTCCCACAACCCAACCCGACACGGTTCATCAACACGTTGAATTAAAACGTGGTGCAAGACGAATCGTATTCTTGTTCATCATGACAATAGCGACCGCGGTTGCTTTCCATGCCGTACTCCACTTCCCTCCTGTGATGGGGATGATGATGGGACTCGCCTACCTGCAGTTCTTTGGTTATTACTTACGTAAGACTTTACCCAACTCACTCGCGAAGAAAAAAGCGGTGGCGATCGCCAATAACGATGAAGGCGCCCTGAAACGACTCGGTTCTGTTGTGCCATTCGATGTATTTCGAAGAGTTTCGCATGCCGAATGGGACACGTTGCTGTTCTTCTACGGCGTCGTAATGTGTGTCGGTGGCTTGAGTTTACTTGGATACTTGGAATTAGCCTCGGGCGTGATGTATAGCCAATGGGATCCAATTTGGGCCAACGTCATGGTGGGGATCTTATCGGCTATTGTCGATAACATTCCGGTGATGTTTGCCGTGTTATCCATGGAACCCCAAATGTCGATGGGCAACTGGCTACTGATCACCTTAACCGCAGGTGTCGGTGGTAGCTTGCTATCTATAGGCAGTGCAGCAGGTGTGGCATTGATGGGGGCGGCGCATGGAAAATACACCTTCTTTGGACACCTAAAATGGATGCCAGTGATCATGATTGGCTATGCCGTCAGTATCGCCGCTCACCTATGGCTGAATGGAGATCTTTTCTAATTCGGAGATCTTTTCTAGTTCGAACTGTCTTTCACAGGCTTATCTACAAGTGTCCAGACGTTACTCAATTGTATCGCTGGGCATTGGTTGCAAGTTAGCATCTCGCCCTGTTGTTGAATGCGCATCACTAGTCTAGAGTCAGTTCGACTGCTTCCAGAATTGAACTCAATGGTGATCAAGTCATCATCAACACGATAGGTTCGAGTAACGGAATTATCCGTTGTTTGATAAGTCACTTGCCCGGATTCAAAAAGTAGATAACTGTCATTATCTTCGTTCTCATACATACCTTTGAACAGAGCAAGTTGTGGTACTTCGAAGGGTCGACTGGTGTCGGTTAAACAGCCCGTCAGCAATAGTGCGCTACTGCAGCAGAGTATAAGTGAATGATGGCTATTCATTTGGGCATCCTTGCCTAGAGAACATGGTTAAAGGATATGCAACCAAATCGATATTTCCCAGAAAGCGTTGATTTTAATGCAAAGTCATATTTTAAGAACCACTCGCCTTCACCATTAAGTAGTACGAGATATTCAGCCAGCATCTCGACAGGCTCATGGCTAAATCGCTTGCTAGTCTTGCTCTCTTCCCTCTATCACCAATAAGTGCTGTTTACGTTCTACGCCACCTGCATAACCCGTCAGTTTGCCGTTTTTACCAATCACACGGTGACACGGCACAATCACTGAAACCGGATTTTTGCCATTCGCCAAACCCACAGCACGAACGGCTTTCGGATTGCCTATCGCATCGGCCAGTTGTGCATAGCTCCAAGTCTCTCCATAAGGAATGGTCGTCAGCGCCTGCCAAACCGACTGCTGAAATGGCGTGCCCTTGGCTGCAATCGGCACAGAAAACTGAATAGCTTCGCCCGAGAAATAGCGATTAAGCTGCTCGATAGCCAATGCAAAGATCGGAAAGCTATCATCTTGAACACCCAACGGTTCCGGCTTGGTGGTATGTGTCTCGAACCAAAGGCCGAGCAAGCCTTCATCGTTCGCCTGTAACGTCACGGTTCCCAATGGGCTCTCATAGTAAGTAAAACGGTTGTCCATGATATCTCCTAGCTTAGTATTCCGATTAAGACTGATTCCAACAGTGGAACGTGGCGTAACTACCCCAAGGCGAAACACTCTCCGTGTTGATGGCGGGGCGATGCTCAATAAACTTCTTCACCACCAAGTCACCAACCAACAGATGATTAGGTTCGCTTAACCCGCGAAGCAGTGCATATTGAATAGTCCAAGGCCCAATCCCTTTTAGCTCAATCCATTTGGAAGGATGCTCAGCTTCATTGTCGACCATGTATTCGGCAAAACGCTTTAGGGTCTCTTTGCGGCTTCCCGGCATTCTCAAGAAGCTAACATCAGCGTCCGCTATCTGTTTTGGTGTTGGGAAGCTGGCTTTCTCATGTTCATCAGAAAGCTCTTTGACCAATAAGTTAAGCTGACCAATCGCCGCGGTTACCGAAACTTGCTGTCCTAGAATCGCTCTCACGCCTGCCTCCCAAGCACTCCACACGCCAGGAATACGGATACCACTCTTAGCCACCAAGTTAGGATCGATAGTCGTAAAGAACGTCTCAACCTTGGCAATATCGACATCAAGATCAAACATACGGCGGATATTCGCAATCAAGCTTCTTAATTGGCTTATATCATCCAACTCGAATTCAATATCCAAGCGGTTATCTTTGGCTAAAGTCGCCTTGAACCAACCCTTTGACCCGTTCACATTTACCGTGCGCTTATAATAATCTTCGCCAACGCCTTCTAAGCCCTCAATCATTCTTCGTCGATAAAACCTCAACAAGTGGTTCCAATCTAAGGGTCCATGAAAACCAAGCTGAATATGATTACTCTGAGTGTCACTTGGCTTCGCTCGCCTAATTTGGCTTGGCGAAAGCTGCAGCTCTTTTTGAAAGGCATCATTAAAACGGCGCGTACTATTGAAGCCACTAGCAAAGCCGACATCAGTAATGCTCATGCTACTGGTGTGCAGCAACTGCTTGGCAAACATCAATTGACTGTACAGACTATATTGCTTGGGTGACACGCCGATGTAATTGTCGAATAAGGTTCGTAAATAACGATCTGAAATACCTAACCGCGTTGCAAGGTCGACGATAGATCCTGAATTCAGAGCGCCATTATCAATCAACTGCATCGCACGTAAGAAAGTGGTTTCGACGCCCTTCCAAGCCGGCGAAAAAGGTGCGCTGTCTGGTCGACAACGTAAACAAGGACGATATCCCGCTTTCAATGCTTGAGCTTGATGGGAAAAATATTCGACGTTTTCTTCTTTGGGTGGTGTGGCTGGGCAAATCGGGCGACAAAAAATTCCTGTCGTTTTCACCGCTGTAAAAAACATCCCATCAAAGCGAGCATCTCGTGCATATCGAGCCAAATGGCACTGCTCACTGGTTAAGCTGCTGTTGTGATTGATCTTTTTCGACATGCCGTACTCTTCCCACTTACCATAGCGTTTGATCCGATACCTAAAAGTTTACCGTGAACCACCATTGTCGCTAGCCACTTTCGGAAGCGAAGGTCAGATAAATCACAAAAAAGGGTTTTAATTTTATTCAATTCGACTAAATTTAACCTAGAGAGGACATTCTTCTCACAACGTCAACGATCGGTACTTAGCACGCCAAGATGCAGAGACCTATCGAATATAAAAAGGAAAAGGCTATGGTTCTACACACATGTCGTATTGTTTTATCAAATCAACAGGTTCTCACCAGTCAATCAGTCGAGCAGTCTCTAAGCTTTCTTGAAGACAAAGCGGACAACGGGATTTCTATGATCGAGATTGACGCAACGGATGGCAATCAAATCCATTCGTACATGTCACACTCTCTTGAAGAGTCTATTGAGAATCTAATGAACCTATAGGGCTTTTAATAAAGGCTACACATACCAGGCTTAAAAGATATTTATGGAATTAGAAACGATCTCTAGTTCCGAAAAGAAGTACATTTCTGGTTTAAAACAAAAATGGCTCCCAACTATACAATTAGTTGGGAGCCATTTTTTATTGAATCTAATCAGCAAAGCCACTGCTTACCGCGAATGCCGTTACTCAGGTGCTTGTTCAGCGGCTTGCTGCAATGTGTAAGCCGTCGATGGGTCAATCTCATTAACCAACTTCTCAACCTGCATGATCGCATCAACCGAGGTACTGCTTTTACGGTAGCTCAGATAAATTGGGAGATACCAGTCTTCAACCCCTTTCACCTTGTGCAGCTGACCCGAATCGATAAAAGGTTCGACTAGAGACACCGGAAGATACGCACTGCCGCCTTTCTCTAAAATGAAATCGAGGGCGATACGGGCTGTAGAGGTACGTAGGTACGGTGCTGGCACTTTAGGGTGACGTTCTGCGTGTTCAGAACCAAAGCGCGTTCCCCAATCCACATAAACATACTTATGTTGAAATACAGATTCCAGATCATCTTGCTGCGTTGATACCAACACCAAAACCAAGTCAGCGACTTTTTTACAGTTCAGCTCTTCTGCTTTGATCTGATCGAACGCGAAAGCCATATCTAAGGTTCGTTCTAACAAATTACGGTTCAGTTGCTCGCGCCCCATCACCTCTGCCATAAAGCCGTAACCACCAAAAGAGTCGGTTACCACACTTAAACAGTTTTGCAGATACGCATCCCAAATATTCGGCGTGCCGCCCAGCGTTAACTGCAAGGCTTTACCACTCTCTAACGACAGCTCAAATTTGGCTTGTTGTAGGGTGGACACCATCACTTCGGCATAACCAATCAAACGTTCACCGGAAGATGTGAGTTTGATGTTATTGCGGTCACGAATGAAGAGCTGAGTATCAAAATAGCCTTCAAGCTGTTTGATCCGCGCACTCACCGCCGCTTGTGTTAAATACAAGTTTTCAGCTGCACGCCCAAAATGGCGCACCCTTGCAACCTCAAGAAAGGTTCTAAATACTTTCACATCCATCAAATACATCTCTGTAATAAATCTGCTAACTAGCCGATCTAGGATTGTTTATCGTAAAGGCAAAAACATTTTGTTTCCTATTTTAGCCTTTTAACAATATTTTCGCGTGAGCAATAAACACTAATTTCTATCTAACCACATTACTGAGGCTGATATGTCTGAGACCGAATTCCGACACGGAAAAAAACGTTTTTATGACACCATTAAATTCCCGAGAGGGTTCGCTAAGTCGGGTGATTTTACTCTTTCAGAAGAGGAAATCCTAACCTTGTTTGGTGACACTATGCTTGCACTTGAAACTGGTGAACTAGCACCAATCAATGCAGAAGAAAAACACTTCATTAAAGTGTTGTCTCACCCTCATAAGGCAAAGTCCAAGTTAGAGCGTGTTTGGTTGAAGTACATTCAACTGGCTCGTGGACGCCGTCGCTTTCACACCCTAAACGGCTGCAAACGCGGCGACGTATCTAGGGAAGAATACGAAAGTGAGTTAGTGTTAGAAGATTAGTAAAATCGCTCAAAGTGATACCTCATCACTTTGGGCTTTTTTTTGCCTTCAAACACACATCTTCTTTTTAATTGGTAAGTTTAGCCAACCTATCCATTTTTACCAATATTTATATACAATTCATAGCGATAGCGTGACTAAAACACAGCTCTCGTTCAATCTTATGGGTATTCATCATCCCACTGAGATTCATCGTTCTTCATCCTGCCCCTGTCTTTTATCACGATAGCGCTCCATTGCCATCATTATTTTTCTAGTTTCAACTATACGCTCAACGCTTGTTTATACTCGAAACACGTTAATGCACCAAAATTCGTCAATGGTTCGAGCGATGCCATTATTGCAATAATCGTATCAAGGCATAGAAACACACCAACCCTTTCAGGTGCTGAATTAGATCAACATTGCTGTATATGACAAACGTATTAATCTTGTTTAACGCCACCAAATATCCATACAATAATTGTGCAATTTTGAGAGTTCCAGTCACAGTTACGACGAAAAAAGCAAAAACTTGACCTAAAACAATAGCGGAACTGGATAACTTATTTTATAATGCGAATTAATGTTTCAGAACACTATAAAATTTTATTTCTAGGGGCAAAATCAATGAGACTTATTCCATTAAGCAACAAAGCTAAAGTAGGTAAATGGGCTGCTCGTCATATCGCAGATTCAATCAACAAGTTCGCTCCAACGGCTGAGCGTCCATTTGTACTAGGTCTTCCTACTGGTAGCACACCTCTAACTACTTACGCTGAGCTAATTGAACTTTACAAAGCTGGCGAAGTTAGCTTCAAGCACGTTGTAACATTCAACATGGATGAGTACGTTGGCATCGACCCTAACCACCCAGAGTCTTACCGCACATTCATGCACGAGAACTTCTTCAACCACGTTGATATCCAAGCAGAAAACATCAACCTGCTAGACGGCAAAGCTGAAGATATCGATGCTCACTGTGCAGCATACGAAGAGAAAATCCGTTCATACGGCAAAATCAACCTGTTCATGGGCGGCGTAGGCATCGACGGTCACATCGCATTCAACGAACCAGGTTCTTCTCTATCTTCACGCACTCGTATCAAAACGTTGACTGAAGACACTCGTATCGCGAACTCTCGTTTCTTCGATGGCGACATCAACCAAGTTCCTAAATACGCACTAACTATCGGTGTTGCTACTCTTCTAGATGCTGAAGAAGTGATGATCCTTTCTCTAGGCCACAACAAAGCTCAAGCGCTTCAAATGGCTATCGAAGGTTCTGTAAACCACATGTGGACTGTTACAGCTCTACAGATGCACCGTAAAGCTATCATCGTTGCTGATGAGCCAGCTCAACAAGAGCTAAAAGTTAAGACTCTACGCTACTTCCAAGAGCTAGAAGCTGAGAACATCCAAGACCTATAATTCCTATAGTCTTGAATAGCAGGGCGTTTTTATAAAGAGAGCGTCTTGAATAGAAAAAGCCACTGAATGTGGCTTTTTTTGTGCCTGCTGCTTTTGTATTTAATGGGAAGATATTTCGGATATTTTTTAGAAGCACAAAAACAACAAAGCGATTTCTCCAACGAGAGAAACCGCCATCATTTTAATCTTTGTATTGAAACGAACGAACAGCTACAAGTTATGTAGGATGTGAAACAAGATAAGCAGAGCTGCAAACTAGAGCTAAGAGCTCAGCGCGTTATCTCGGCATAGGGTAGTGATAATGTCAGTGATAGCTAATACGATCGTCGACTTCACCTTTTGATTATGTCGCCCCAAGAACATTTCAAGCATTGGGCCAGACATCGTTTCCACCATCTCCGCGTCATATTCGATAGGCATAATACGCTGAATCGCGTGCACCTTGTTGAGCTCAAATATCACATCAACTTCTGTAAAGCTGGTGTCTTCACCCTGTATTTTCGCCCACTCTTTCAAGGTAACGAAAACCTCTAGATCATCGTAGAGTTCTTTACTGATCACGCCAAGTCCGAGTAGCAACTTAGCACGAATCATGATCTCGCCTAACGGCCCACCACTGTTGAGAAGTGGCTCGACAACGAACTTAATTGCAGTGTCGTCTTTCTTAAAGATGTTTTTTAATACGGCATCTACCGTGTCGTCCAATGCATCATAAGCAGCCATTAGGCAAGCGCTAGCACTCTCAGCTTCCGAAAGGGCTTCGAGTAATTCAGTTTCATGGCTTGTTTGTATTGGCATAACGGCTCGACAATAAGAAAGTGCCACTGGTGTGGCACTTTGATGGTTTATCATTTCAATGCTAGATAAGCTTCTTCCGCTAGTTTAACAACTTCTGAGTCACTATTCAGCTCAGAATAATGCGCTAATGTCTCAGCAAAGCCTTTTTCTGCGAACATTGCTTGAAGTTCAACCGCTTGTGGGTCGTCTTCGTTCTTGTAATGGAACGCAGCAGCGATTGCTTTTACTAGGTGAGCATTCGGTAGGCCGTACTCTAATGTACCGTTTAGAGGCTTAACTAGGCGGTCTTGCGGGCTCAGTTTACGAATTGGCTGACGACCAACGCGGTCTACTTCATCACGTAGGAACGGGTTAGCAAAACGACCTAGAATCTTTTGGATGTAGGCAGCGTGTGCTTCTGGATCAAAGCCGTAACGCTTAATCAGAACCGCACCACTCTCTTCCATCGTCGCTGTTACTTCAGCGCGGATTACGTCATCTTCGATAGAGTCTTTAATAGTCTCATGACCTGCAAGCACACCAAGGTATGCCGTTACCAAGTGACCTGTGTTTAGCGTGAACAGTTTACGCTCAACGAAAGCCATTAGGTTATCAGTGCATTCCATTCCTGGGATGTTTGGAATCTCACCTTTGAATTGTGTTTGATCTACGATCCACTCGCTGAACGTTTCAACCGTTACCGCTAGAGGATCTGTTTCGCCCGCTTCTGCCGGTGGAACAATACGGTCAACCGCAGAATCAACAAAGCCAATGTACTCTTCAGTGAACGCTTTCATTTCATCAGAAAGGTGCTCTAACACGGCTGCTTTTAATTGGCTAGTACCGCGAACCATGTTCTCTGCCGCGATGATGTTCATTGGTGCAGTGTTGTTTGCTGCTGCACGCTTTTCAATGCCTTGAGCGATAGACTTAGAGATGATTTTAAGAACCGTAGGGCCCACTGCAGTCGTCACAAGATCAGACTCAGCAATGCAATCTACTACTGCGCTTGTCGCTGAGTTTACTGCTGTCACGTTCTTAACAACTTCGACAACACACTCTTCGCCAACAATCTTAACTGGGTATTCTTGGCGTTCAATTAACGCATTTACAACCGTTTCATTTACGTCAGCAAACGTAACCTTCATACCAGCATCAGAAAGAAGCTTACCAATGAAACCACGACCGATATTACCTGCACCAAAATGTAACGCTTTCATAATTTTGACCTTATAAATATTTGAATCTAGATAGCTAACTGCTCAACAACATGCCTTGACGATGTGCCCTAGGCATTAAGCAGTAAGCTATTCAGACTGAATCTTGTTAGAAAGATTAAGACCGAAAATGAGGCCAGTAGGGGGATACCGGCCTCCTTCACTCAGGAGCTTGACTAGAGCTTTTTAGTTTCCGTTGAGAATACGTAGAACATCAGCAGGGTTTGTTGTGTTCTGTAGGCATTCCACAGCTTCTTCATCATCGAGTGAATTGGTAATCGCCATCAGCACCATGTTGTGCTCATCGCCTTGTGCGGCAATACCGATAACCATCTTCGCGATATCATCTTCATCTTCGCCCCACTGAATACCTTCAGGGTACTGACAGAAAACGATGCCGGTTTTTTGTACGTACTGTTTCGCTTCGATTGTGCCGTGTGGTACTGCGATAGACTCACCTAGGTAAGTAGACACAAGCTCTTCACGAGCAAACATGCCATCTACGTATTCTGGTGATACGTTGCCAAGTTTTACTAATTGTTCGCCAGCAAACTTGATTGCGTCTTCTTTTTGAGTCGCTTTAAGGCCAAGGAAGATGCTGTCGTCAGTGAGTGCAAGCTTGTTGCCTTCTTGCGCTGGAGCTGCTGCAGGAGCCGGAGCTTCTACTTTCGCTTCACCACTTTGAGCATCGACAAGCTCGGCAACTAGTTGGTCGTATACGCCGCCGTCTAGGAAGTTGCTTAGAGACATATGCATCGCACCTGGCACAGTGCTACGAGCACGGTCTGTTAGGTCTTTATGCGTAATAACGATTTGCGAATCAGCCGGTAGGTTGTTGATTGCGTAGTTGGTTACTTCAATGTCTAGGCCAGCTGTTGCTACTTTCTTACGTAGTAGACCTGCACCCATTGCACTTGAACCCATACCCGCATCACACGCTACATAAACTGCTTTTACATCCGCTAGGTTTACGTTTGCTTCTGCTGCTGCACCTTTAGAAGACGCTTTCATGTCTTTCATTTGTGCAGAAGCTTTCTCTAGTGAATCTTCCTCATCATCTTGCGCTGATGTTTTAAGAAGGATTGACGCTACAACAAACGATACTGCCGTTGCTGCGATAACAGATAGAATCACGCCGATGTAAGAGCCTTTTGGCGTCATCAGTAAGACTGCGAAGATAGAACCTGGAGATGCTGGAGAGATAAGGCCAGAATCGAACATTACGTTAGTGAATACACCCGCCATACCACCTGCGATTACCGCAAGAATTAGACGTGGGTTCATTAGAACGTAAGGGAAGTAAATTTCGTGGATACCCCCTAGGAAGTGGATGATAGATGCACCAGCAGCAGATTGCTTCGCGCTACCTTTACCAAACACCATGTAAGCAAGTAGAAGACCAAAACCAGGACCTGGGTTTGCTTCGATTAGGAAGAAGATAGAGCGACCCATCTCTTCAGATTGCTGGATACCTAGTGGAGAGAAGATACCGTGGTTGATTGCGTTATTTAGGAATAGAATTTTCGCAGGTTCAACAAAAATAGATGCTAGAGGTAGTGCACCCGCTTCTACCATTGCGTTTACGCCAGCCGCAAGTCCGCCAGACAGAATCTTAACCGCAGGACCAATCACGATGAACGCGATGATCGCACAGATCATGCCGATGATACCCGCAGAGAAGTTGTTCACTAGCATTTCGAAACCACTCTTCACTTTACCGTGAACAGCTTCATCGAATTTCTTAATTGCGATACCACCTAGTGGACCTACAATCATTGCACCCATGAACATTGGGATATCAGTACCAACGATAACACCCATTGTTGTGATAGCGCCCACTACCGCACCGCGGTCACCACCAACCATTTTACCACCGGTGTAACCAATCAATAGTGGCAGTAGGTATGTAATCATAGGACCAACCATTGATGCTAACGTTTCGTTAGGCCACCAACCCGTTGGGATGAATAGTGCAGTAATGAAACCCCACGCAATAAATGCGCCGATGTTTGGCATTACCATATTGGATAAGAAACGACCAAAGTTTTGAACCTTAATCTTTGCTTCTGGTGATAACATAGGTAGAACCCCGTAATGTATTGGTTGGTCAAATGACCGAAAGTGTGTACTCAAAAGTCGATTAAAATGTATCACAACATTTCCAAAATGCACCTTAGCCCAACTTTCGTGATAGCCATCACACACGAAAAACACTTTCGGGTTAACAAGCACACCTTAGATCACAAAAACACCATGAATTTAAATTACAAAGCCAAATTAATGAGAATAAATATCATTAACACAAGATCTAGATCACACTTTATTTTGTAATACTTAAAAATAAATAGTGATCAGAATCACATTTAATAAAATATAGCATCTAAGATCTATATAAACCGTATAAAAGAACATCGTGTCACGTATATAAAATATGCACCCAGATGAGCAAAATCGAGATATCTGTAATTTAATTACAGGTTGGGCTACATTTTGCTAAACATACAAAACGAGACCTAACGCTCTACTAAAAACATAGACCACTGAACTGCAGTTAGCATTGATAGATGTGATATGGTATTTACCAACGCTATCGCATCATATATATATCCAACACCCATCAGCTGATCACTCCGCTATTTGAGAAAAGACTATGTCAGACAAAATTTCCACATCCGCACTCGCTAAACAAAAAGGCATAGAAGCTAAAGCTTTATTTAGCGATCTAAAAACAGCGGGCTATATAGTGCGTTCACAAGAGCGTTGGATTCTCACAGAACGGGGAGAAAGCTTTGGTGGGGAATATGTCGAACACAAGAAGTTTGGTGTCTTTATTGTCTGGCCAGAGAAACTGCTTATCGATTTGGACTCATTCTCAGGAAAAACACTCACCGCCACCCAGCTTGGCAGTGCCTTTCAACTCAGCGCAAAGAAAATCAACTTACTGCTCAACGAGCTTGGTTGGATAACAAAAGAAGAAGACGGTTGGCATGTCACCTCTACAGGCTTAAAAGCCGGAGGTGAACAAAGAGAAGACAAAGCGACTCAAAACTTATTCGTGGTATGGCACAACTCATTGGTTCGCAATAAACGTTTAAAGCAGTCTGTTGTTGAATTCCTAGGGCATGATGCTGAAAGCCACTCGACCGATGTGTCATTCTCCAGTTTTCGTCAGAAATTTGAGGCGAAGCACCGAAGCTTAGACGGGCATTATGTTCGATCAAAGGGAGAGCTGATCATTGATAACTGGCTTTATATGGCAGGAGTGGTCCATGCGTACGAGCGTCCGCTTCCGATATCAAAAGAAGTGATCAGCGATTTTTATCTACCAAGTGGCAAAGTATACATCCAGTTCTGGGGAACTGATTCTGCGCCAATCGCCGAAAATAAACGTGAAGCTACGAGAAAAATCTATGAAGAGCATGGTTTTGGTTTAATCGAAATCACGCCAGAAGATATCCCCAACCTAGACAGCGTACTTCCGCCATTATTGCGCCAATATGGTATCAAAGCGTACTAAGCTACTGAATCTAGAGATTCCACCTCCATTAAGATCACACTTATTGAATCATTATGGACATTATTAACCATAGTGATTTGATATGTTCGCTATTTTTCCCGAGTCATTCTTCTATTATCTTACACCCATCGACTTGAGCTACCGCAGATACTCGATTTATTGGGGCATGTTCGATAACTATTTAGACGTTCAATCTATAGAGATTCGTTTAAATTGGTTATCCGTTTATTGTTGACGTGACTGAACATAAAACCCTACAACATTTATTATTGATAGATATTAGGATTCAACATGACTCATCCAATCATTACTGATCTAAACACTCGTTACACAGCTAAAAAATACGATGCAGAAAAGCGCATCTCTGCGGAAGACATGGAAGTAATTAAAGAAGCACTTCGCTTGTCAGCTTCTTCTATCAACTCTCAGCCTTGGAAATTCATCATCATTGAGAGTGACGCAGCAAAACAACGCTTCCACAATACTTTCGAAAACATGTTCCAGTTTAACCAACCACATGCGAAAGAAGCGTCACATACAATCCTGTTTGCTCACGATCCTAAGTACACTAAAGAGAAATTCGCAAAGCGTGCTGACACAGAAGTAAGCTCTGGTCACCTACCCGCTGAAATGTACGAGCAGTTCTTAGGTGCTTACGCATTCGCAGAAATGAACACAGACGAAACAGGTTTCAACGGTAACTGGACTAAGTCTCAAGTTTACATCGCACTAGGTAACACACTGCACACACTAGCTCGTCTAGGTATCGCTTCAACACCTATGGAAGGTGTAGATGCAGCTATGATCAGCGAAGAGTTTGCTGACGAACTAGAAGGTCACGTTGTTGATGTAGCTCTAGCTATCGGCTACCACAAAGACGGCGAAGACTACAACTACGGCAAACCAAAAGCGCGCCTAGCTCTTGATGAAGTCATTACAACACTTTAGGGCGTGTTGACCTTTCGTGGTTAAATTTTGTTCGGATGGGGACGCCTAGTCAAAAGCGTTTTAATCGCGGCGAGGGAGAAGTAGCCTAGTCATTCTAAGCAAACCTCCCTCAACAAAGAGTAAAACGCTTTTTGCGGTGGCGCCCAGCTCGAACCCTTCGGGCAGCGTTTGCTGGTCATTTCTACTGCGTTATCGGCTTCTCATGTAGGCTAGCTACACATCGATGCCTCTGCCTTGTATAAATACCCAGCAACTCACTGCAAAGATCAGCTCGAAAGATCAACACGCCCTAGTTATTGATGTGACAGAGCCCTAACCGCAGGGGTATCAGGCAAGAAAACCTCGATAAACAAGAACAAAAAAAGCCAGTCAACAGACTGGCTTTCTTGTGTTCATCTTAGTGCGATGAGCTCATCGCGTTTAAACAAAGGCGAACATTAACCGATAAACGAGATGTAACCTTGAAGGATAATCAGGTTAACGATATCGATAAAGAAGGCACCAACAATTGGCACCACCATGAACGCCTGTGGTGAAGGACCAAAACGGTTCACCAAAGAGCCCATGTTCATTACCGCTGTTGGTGTTGCACCTAGGCCGAAACCACAGTGACCACCCGCCATAACCGCTGCGTCGTAATTAGAACCCATTACTTTGAACGTCACAAAGTAAGAGAAGATACCTAACACAACCGCCTGAACCGCCAGGATAACCAAGAACGGAATCGCAAGGTCAAATATGTTCCAAAGCTTAAGGCTCATTAGCGCCATTGCTAGGAACAGTGACAATGACACCGTACCAAGAATATCGACCGTTTCGCTGTCAGTCTTATGCAGCTTAGTCACTTCAAACACGTTAGTGATGAACACACCGATAAACAACGCGTAAACGAAGTCAGGAATCATCAACCAAGAAATTTCAAAAGTCGCCACCCACTGCTCTAGGTACTTCGCACCCGTGATACAGATAAGAAGGATGAACAACACTTCAATCACCTTCTTCGCCGTCACTTTGTCTTCTTCATACTCGTTGTAAGTAACAAGTTCAGGGAAGCGTTCATGTGTTTGCGTGCCAGTGCCGTACTCAGATTCAAGCTGGTTTTTATCAATCAGCTTTTGCGCCACTGGGCTACCGATAATACCACCGATGATCAAACCAAAGGTCGCTGAAGCCATCGCGATTTCTAGCGTATTTGCAATGCCAAACGTGTCTGCAAAAGTTTGAGACCAAGCCGCGCCTGTGCCGTGACCGCCCGAAAGGGTGATAGAGCCAGCAATCAAACCCATCAAGGGTTCAAGGCCTAGTGCCGTAGCTAAGGTTACGCCTACACCGTTTTGGATAATGATGTAAACCGACGCTACCCCTAAGAATAGGAATACCTTAGCACCACCTTTTATCAGCTGCGTGTAGTTCGCCGCAAGACCGACCGTTGCAAAGAACATCAACATAAACGTGTTCTGCAGGGGCAAGGAAAACTCAAGATCAAGGCCGTTAAAGTGCAGGGCTGTAATAGCAAAAGCGACAATCAAGCCGCCGACAATGGGCTCTGGAATGTTGTACTTTTTGAGAATCGGAAGCTTTGCATTGACGAAATGACCTAGAAACAAAACACTAATCGCGATTAGGAAGGATTCTAGTGGTCCAATTGAAATTAATTGATTCATATAACCTCTATTTTTTTACGTTCTCATCTTCCCTAATGAGTCTAGTTTTATCTGTAATTATTTGTGCTGCTCTACCTATATTTATACAAACTGGAGAGAAAGTGTGGATTCGAAAAGCGAACACATTACTGCGATCGCTTAGTACCATGTTAGTAGCACGTTAACTTTTATAGGAGATAAAAGGATTTGTGACAACAATCACCTCCTAAAAGTTGAAAACGGCGTGAGTATCTATGCCGCTGACTCTGCTTTCTTAATACCTAAAAAAGCAAAAAGGAGCTATTTCTAGCTCCTCTTTCATCACCATCGCTGGTAATTAGAATTTTTTCGGTGCGTAACCAGTCATAACCTCAATGCGAAGTTCTTTACCGATCTTCGTCATTGGGTGAACAATTACGAGTCCTTTAACAGACTTTTTAAGTTTACCCATATCCGCTTGCTCAGCCTTAGTGATCTCACGGCTAAATGGCATATCAACCAGAGACTTACGCTCTTGGTTCACATCATAGCTTTCTTTGTGTTTAAGCTGGGCAATTTTCTTAGTTAGCTTCTTAATCTCTTCCTCGAACTGACGAACAACAGGACGATCATTACGAGTTTTAGCAGCATCTAACTTGTGGCGACACTTGTCTAGACGGTTGTTAATTTGTTGAAGTTCGTTTTTAACACTCATAATAATTTCCTAAGATTAAACAAGCCAATTCGGATTGGGGCGCGGAGTATAGCACAAGGGTTGTGTTGAACCGAAATTTATCTGTTAATTACCAATAGAAACGAATCACATCGACACCGCTCATTCAGCTTACTTATTCTTTGTGGCGAATCTCTAAGCGGATTATTCATTGATAGGATAGCGCCTACTTCAAAAATTGCAGTCCTCGATGCATCAAAATTCCGTCTAAACTTATACTCTAACGCAATAACTAAATCAGGGTACACAGCTTGGAGTTGTTACCCCCAGCACGACTCTGAATCGCAACGTAATCACAAGGATAGCCGATGACATTATTGAAACGAACATTGACCTGCAGCCTAGCCCTGAGTGCAATGTTTGCCACAACTTATGCATCTAGTGAACAAGCCACCCAAAGTAACCTAATCGTCGAGTACTCTACACCGCAAAATACCGAAGAAGAGCAGCTCAAACGAGAGATTCAAAGCAGTGGCGTTAATGACACCGTGGTCGACCTATCAAACCAACTCTTCATGTTTGAGAAGCCATTAACCATTCAATATGGCGGGGAAGAAGGACCACTCTACGATCCACAAACCCATCAAGTACTGATCCCTTACAGTTTTTACGCTGAGTCACTCAATTACTTTGAGAAGAACCAATACGAAAAAGAGTATGGGAAATCTGCGCAAACCGGCGCTATTGATACCTTGCTGCACACCCTGCTACACGAGACTGGGCATGCGTATATCGAAGATCAGAACATTGCCATATTGGGCAAAGAAGAAGATGCGGTTGATAACCTAGCAACCGTGCTACTGCTTAACTACGTAGAGCATGGGGCCGACGCTGCTATCAGCGCTGCAGACATGTTCGCTTTCGAGTCAGAAGACCGCCCAGAGTATTACGACTTGGGGGAATACATCGACGAGCACAGTTTCGACCTGCAGCGTTACTTCTCCACGTTATGCTTGGTGTATGGCAGCGATCCCGATGCCTATAAGAACTTGCTCGATGAAGTGGAAAACGACTATTTGAAAGACAGAAAAGAGTTCTGCGTTGAGCACTTTGACGTGATCAATGAAAATTGGCATCAGTATTTAAAAAAGAGTGACGATGCTTAGATGCTTAGATGCTTAGATGCTTAGATGCTTAAAGGTTAGTGTCGAGAACTAGGAAAACGGCTTTGGCATCAAATTCCAAAGCCGTCACTCGATAGATTGGCTTAAGTCTTACGTGTTAAGAGTTAAGAGTTAAGAGTTAAGAGTTAAGAGCTTAAACCCTAGACGTTCACTTTGTACTTCAGATCTTGAGCTTCATCGCCGGTCATCCCTCGAAATCCCCAGCAATGCGATGGCTGTTCCTTAATGGAAATTTCAATATCAATTGGAGAGATAGCTAACTGCTTCTCTATCTCAGAAAATATCTTCTTAATTAAGCGCTTTTTGGTGTTTACCGCTCGACCTTCCATCATATTTATCTCAATGACGGTATAGGCTTCTGTTCTTCCTTCCGGGTAAAAGAAGTCATCTCGTTCCAATGGCACAAACCGATGTGCTCGCTTGTCATCGGGTAAACCCATTTCACTGTTCAAGCACTGCTG
Organism: Vibrio sp. 10N.222.52.C12; assembly: GCF_041474215.1. Classification (NCBI taxonomy): domain Bacteria; kingdom Pseudomonadati; phylum Pseudomonadota; class Gammaproteobacteria; order Vibrionales; family Vibrionaceae; genus Vibrio; species Vibrio sp. 10N.222.52.C12. The sequence continues at coordinate 39,877 of NZ_JBFRTR010000051.1, read as the reverse complement.
CAACACATTAGAGAGCTGCAACTTAATTGGATTTAAGCACTCTTTGATACCATAAATAACAATCATGACCATTCCTTTGATGCGATGTTAGGTATAGAAGAACGTCAGATAGAAGCATCGTCTGGCAACTACCCATTCGCTTACTATTTGTTCATATATTACCTAATGACGCGTATGAGAAAAGGTAAAAACAATGAATTTATGAACAGGTGCAACAAAATATCTATCCCTTTGCGAACATAAGCCGAAGCGAATTGATCGAACACCACCCTCCCCGCGTATATCTTCTCGAATCACATCTGAACTAAGGAGTACTATGTGCCGAATTCACCTAGGAAGACCACGCGGACAGACGCCGAACCAGAAACACCCGTAGAGTCTTCTCTGGAGCTCGCTGTGTTTCCCCTCCCCATCTTCCTTTTACCGGGAGGCAGACAAAGACTGCGCATTTTTGAGCCAAAGTATCTCGCGATGGTCGCTCACGCAGCGCAGGGCGATGGTTTCATTATCGCCACTCAAGACAAATCTAACTCTGATCATCTCAGCTCTTGGGGAACAAAGGTGACCATCGTCGACTTCAATATGTCGGACGACCAGATATTAGAAATTGATGTCGAAGGCGAAAAGTTGGTGCAATTGCATGGGTCGTTTCGAGACGATGATGACCTGATTAAAAGTAAGTTCAGCTTGTTGCCTCACTGGCCTACCGATGAATATAAAGTGCCTAACGTGTTTACCGCTTTTTTGGTTCAGTTGTTTCGCGACCACGATTCGATAAGAACACTCTATCCCACTCCTGATTTTGAGAGCCCACAATGGATCTGTGCGCGATTGCTCGAAATGATGCCTATCCCACTGGAAAAGAAAACAGAATTTACTGAGCCAGCCAGTTTTCCGTCTCTAGTTCCTTTTTTGAATCAAATCATTACGGGGCAATAAGCACTTTTCTTCACTATAATTTTGTATAGTAGAAATTAATTTAAATTAAAGTGATCCCGACTTTCTCCTTTCACGTAGTGCCCATCAAATTCGCATGATGGTTAGTTACTATGCAAGTGGAAAGCAGAAGTTCAGGGAACGGCAAGGAGCATGTCATTATTCCCGATAACAAAGTACCTACAGACAACAAAGTACCGACAGAGCTCTCGAGCTGGCTGGTGTTGGTTGGTACAGACCGAGACAAGCAGGCGTTCACCTGTTTGTTCAAGTTCTTCGCTCCTAAGATCAAGCGTTTTGGTATCAGTAAGTTGGGTGGCGAAGCTGCTGCAAACGAGCTAGTTCAAGACACGATGACTAATGTTTGGAAGAAAGCACATCTCTACAATGTAGATAAAGGCGCTGCGACCACTTGGGTCTACACGGTAATGCGTAATGCAGCATTCGACATATTGCGCAAAGTGAAAGCGAAAGCCGAACAAACGATAGCCGACGATATCTGGCCAATCGATGCGATGGTAGCCGAGTCTCAAAGCGAAGATTTGCCATTCGGTGACCATTTGATGAGCCGACACGTAATGACTCAAATAGAAAAGTTGCCTCTCGCTCAGAAAACCATCGTCAAAGGCGTTTACTTTCAAGAGCTCTCTCAAGAGCAACTCGCTCAGCAACTTGGCGTCCCACTTGGAACAGTGAAATCACGTCTGAGACTCGCTTTAGCCAAATTAAAAGTTCACATGGGGGAACAAGACCATGATTAAACATCACCCAAACGCGGCAATCTTGAAAGACTTCGTCGATGGCACGTTGGCTGATTCAGTTTCTTTGATTGTTTCTAGCCATGTAGAGCTGTGTGAACACTGCCAACAACAAGTCAAGCAGCTTACAGCTGTAGCAGCGAATAATGCTTTTGACGCAGAGCCAGTATTCTCAAATGAAGATCTAGACAGCTTCTCAATGGACGACATGGACTTTGATTTTGACGCGATAGAGCAAATCACAGCTGATACTTCTCAGTCTGTTGAAGTGACTCCAGAGGTTCAGAAAGTAACTGTTGCTGACACGACATTCACAATCCCTCGCGCTCTAAACTCAGTAGCGAGAAAGGACTGGATGAACCTAGGCAAAATTTCACGAGCAAGACTCGATTTTGCTGACGAAGCACACCACACCAGCTTGTTGCACATCGACAAAGATGGACAAGTGCCTTGCCACACCCACAAAGGCTTCGAGATCACGCTTCTTCTAGAGGGCAGTTTCGAAGACGAAATGGGCGTTTACAACAAAGGTGACTTCATCTGGTTGGATGGCAATCACACTCATCAACCGGCAACAAAAGAAGGTTGTGTCTGTTTAACCGTTTCAAGTGATGCGCTTTACTTCACAAAAGGTGTGAGCCAACTATTCAATCCACTTGGAAAATATATCTATTAACCCAGTTGCAGGCTATAAATATACAGGATGGCATAAAGCTACCCTGTATATCGTCAATACATCTGAATAAAAACAACTACGGTGTCAAAGTAAAAACACACCCAGCTCTGTAAATACGATTAGCAATGTTGAACTATAAGAAAAAGCTCAGAGCAAGAGCAAAGGAGTTGGCCAATGGAAAAGAAAATCAAAATCGGTATCAGTGCATGTGTTGCTGGACACAAAGTACGTTTCGACACAGGTCATAAACGCTCTCGTTTTTGTACAGACGACCTAGCAGACTACGTGGAATTGGAACCTGTTTGCCCAGAGATGGCTGTTGGTCTTCCAACCCCTCGTCCAACCATTCGTCAAACAAGAATGCTAGATGACATCATCCATGTTTCTCGCCCTGATGGCTCAGGTGATGTGACCAACGAACTGATCGAGTTCGGTCAAAACTACTCAAAGAAAAACCAACACATTGCTGGCTTTATTGTGTGTCAAAAAAGCCCAACCTGCGGCATGGAGCGCGTGAAGGTGTACCACCACCATGGTCGCGGCTCTGAATCGACAGGCATAGGCATGTTCACCCAACAAATTATGGACGGCAACCCGTTACTTCCCGTTGAAGAAAACGGCCGCCTTAACGATCCCATTTTGCGTGAAAACTTCATGACTCGAGTGTTCACTTACCAAAAATGGCTCGATCTTGTGGATGAAGGTGTGACCAAGCACAAACTGATTCAGTTCCACAGCGCCCACAAATATCTAGTCATGTGTCACCACGTTGAGGGTTACAAAAGCTTAGGCAAACTGCTAGCGGGTAATGATTTAGATATCGACGAACTAGCGGCTCAATACATCGAAGGCTTGATGACGGCGTTGTCTCATCACGCGAATCGAGGCAGTCACGCCAATACGCTGCATCATTTGCAGGGTTACTTTAAAAAACAACTGAGTAGCGCTCACAAGCAAGAGCTGTCCAACCAGATCGCATCATTCAGAGAGGGCGTTGTTCCACTGCTAGTGCCACTGACACTGATCAATCACTACCTGATGGAATACCCGAACGAATACCTAGAATCACAGGTTTACCTAAACCCGCACCCTCAAGAACTTAAACTGAGATACGGATATTGAGCGACATACTATGGATACGACGAGACCTGCGGATTCACGATAACCCAGCGCTCGTCGCGGCAGTTGAAAACGGCGTAACGACCGCCGTTTTCATTTCAACGCCTCAAACGTGGCGGCAACACCACCTTGCGCCGATCAAAGCTGATTTCATCTATCGTCATCTAAAACAACTCGATTCCCAGCTCGCTGAATTCGGGATAACGTTGCTTCACCTGAAAGCTAGCGACTTTGACGACCAATCCAAACAGCTCATCGATTTGTGCCAGCAGCTTGATGCCAAGTGCGTCTACGCTAACTCTGAACCAGAGGTCGATGAACAAGCTCGCGATAAAAAGCTGATTTCAAGCGGCCTAAACCTGAAGATCAGCGATTGTGACGCTATGCTGCCACTCGGTAGCGTTCTCAACAAACAAGGCGAGATGTTCAAAGTCTTTACGCCCTTTAAGAACGCTTGGTTAAAAGAAGTTCAGGTGAAAGGCATCATCTGCAGTCCAGCTCCTGTCGAGTCAGCTGAACGTTCACAAACACAGCTTCCTGACGACTTACAAGCCTTAACCATCTCTGCTGACTATGATTTCGATTTTCCGCGTGTTGATTCGAGTCGCTGGCCATTAAGCCAAGATGTATTGGGCAATGTGATCCCCAATTTCTTAGGCAATAAAGTCAACGACTACGCACGTCTGAGAGATATTCCCTCAGTTAAAGGAACATCGGGGCTATCACCTTATTTAGCGATTGGCGCCGTGAGCCCACGTTGGTTAGCGATTCAATTGATTCAGCAGCAACCCGATCTGTTATTTGATACGCAATTACCGGCCTTTTGTTGGCTCAATGAATTGATTTGGCGAGATTTTTATAAGCATTTGATGTTCCACCACCCTAAACTGGTCAAAGGTGCTAACTTTCAGCAAAAATACAATGGTTTAGATTGGTATCACGATCATCCTAGCTTCAAAGCTTGGTGCGAAGGAAAAACAGGATATCCATTGGTTGATGCCGCAATGCGTCAACTGGTTGAAACGGGCTGGATGCACAACAGACTAAGAATGGTGGTGGCAAGCTTCCTAACCAAGCACCTGCTTATTGACTGGCGTTGGGGCGAGCGTTTCTTTATGTCGCACCTTATCGACGGAGACTTTAGTGCCAACAATGGTGGCTGGCAGTGGGCTTCAAGTACTGGCTGTGATGCTCAACCTTACTTCCGAATTTTCAATCCAATCACTCAGAGTGAAAAGTTTGATCCAAAAGGAATTTTTATTCGTAAGTACATACCAGAGCTGCAAAATATCCCAGATAAGCATGTACATTTCCCACATGACTTTATCGCTAAAAACGGAATAGACAGCGAATACTGGCAACCCATCGTTGAGCATAAAGAAGCACGATTGAGAGCCTTAGCCTTCTTCAAATAATTAGAGTGAATATTATGGATAACTCTCTATGGCTTGATAACTTTCTCAACATGTATCGAGAACTCGGAACCGACAATTTCGACGTGCTTAAGACGGTTTATCACCCTGATATTGAATTCCAAGATCCGCTGCATCATGTCAGCGGTATTTCGGCGCTTACGCACTACTTCGAGAACCTCTACACCCAAGTAACCAGCTGTTACTTTCATATCGAACACACTTTCGAAGCGAACGACGAAGCTTCCGTTTACTGGACGATGCAGTTTGCTCACAAGCAATTAAATGGGCAAAAGCCAATCGAAGTACAAGGGCACAGCCACCTTAAGATGCTCGACGGTCAAGTGGTCTACCACAGAGACTACCTCGACGTCGGCTCTATGTTGTACGAACACATTCCAGTACTGGGCTGCGCGATCAAATCCATCAAAAAGAGGGCGAGCCGATAATGCGTATTATGATTACAGGCGCGACCTCTGGTATCGGCCAATCCCTAGCTAAAGATTACGCTCAGCAAGGGCATCAGGTGATTGCTTGTGGCCGCAACTCAGACAAGCTGCAAGCCTTAGTTGACTCGCACGAGACAGACGTCGCGCATTCATCAATTTCACCGCTCTGTTTCGACTTGACTGATTACCACAACTTCCCAGAACTCGACCAAGACAAGCCGCTCGATCTGCTGATTTTAAATGCGGGTGATTGTGAGTACATCGACGACCCAGTGAATTTTGATGCCGAGCTTTTTGAGCGCGTCATCAACATAAACCTAATTTCAATTGGCTACGCCCTTAAAGCTTGGTTAAAAAACATCAAGCCCGGCGGCCGTTTGGTTTTAGTCAGCTCCAGCGCCAGCTTTTTACCTTTGCCAAGAGCCGAGGCTTATGGCGCTTCAAAGGCAGCCCTCACCTACTTAGGCAGAACACTTTCGGTTGATCTGGCAACGCACAACATTCATGTCTCAATTGTGCACCCTGGCTTTGTTGAAACGCCATTAACCGAGCGAAATACGTTCTCTATGCCTATGATTATTAGTAGTGAGGCCGCAACTCAGCGAATCGTAAATGGTATCGCTCAAGGAAAGAGTGAAATCGATTTCCCAAGACGATTCATCATGTTGATGAAGCTACTAAGAATGCTCCCAACTCCAGTTTGGCAAAAACTCGCTTCAAGGATGGTATAACAATGAAGAAAATCGCCATTATTGGTTCAGGTATCTCTGGACTCACTTGCGCGCATATATTAGATAAGCACCACGACGTAACAGTATTCGAAAAGAATGATTACGTTGGGGGGCACACCGCGACCGTTGATATTGAACATCAAGGCTCGGCGTTTTCGATAGATACAGGTTTCATCGTATTCAACGATCGAACCTACCCGAATTTCAATCAGCTTCTAGAACAACTCGATGTCGAAAGGCAACCGACTGAGATGAGCTTCAGCGTCCACAACACGACGACCAAGTTTGAATACAACGGCCACAGCATTAATTCGTTATTCGCGCAGAGGAGCAACATCTTCAAACCTCAGTTCTGGTCTTTAGTGTCTGACATTCTCAAGTTCAACAAGCTGTGTAAGGCTCAGTTTGAAAGCAATGAATTCACACCAGACGTTACCCTTGGCAGTTTCCTACGAGATAATCAATTTTCCGACTTTTTCAGCCAGCACTACATCTTACCGATGGGCGCGGCGATTTGGTCGACAAGCTTGGAAGAAATGGAAGAGTTTGAGCTCAAGTTCTTCATTCAGTTTTTCTACAACCATGGATTGCTCGATATCGCGAACCGTCCTCAGTGGTATGTGATACCAAAGGGATCGCGTTCTTATGTTGAAATCATCCTTTCACGCCTAAGTAAGACTGTTGCACTGAATACATCGATTAAACAAGTGACTCGCCAAGAAACAGGCGTCACGATTGAATTTGAAGATGGCAGAGCACAAGGTTTCGACGAAGTAATCTTTGCTTGCCACTCAGACCAAGCCTTACGCTTGCTTGGTGATGCAACAGAACAAGAGCAACAGGTACTGGGCGAGATCCCATACAGCCGCAATGAAGTGGTTCTGCACACCGATACTCGTTTGTTACCAGACAGAAAACTGGCTTGGGCAAGCTGGAACTACATGTTAGATGGCGACAGTAAACGACCTGCCTGTGTCACGTACAACATGAACATTCTGCAAGGCATCGAAAGCCAAGACACCTTCTGTGTCACCTTGAATCAAAGCGAAGCCATCGACCCAGAAAAAATTATTCGCAGCTTTGTTTATCATCACCCGGTACTTAATTCGAACACGGTCGAAGCTCAGCACAAGCGTGAGCAAATCTGTGGCAAAAACCAGACGCACTTTGCTGGCGCTTATTGGTATAACGGCTTCCATGAAGACGGTGTCCACAGTGCACTCGATGTGACCAAACGCTTCGGTTTAGATTTGAGTACGAGTTCCGCGCTATGAACAGTCAAACCCTGACACCCGAGATGGGGATCGCATCCGAAAAGAGTGAAGAGCTCAGCGGTATCTATTGGGGTAACGTCAGACATCGCCGCTTTGGCGACATCACTCATGAGTTCAGCTATCAGCTGTATATGATGGGGTTAGATCTTGATGAGCTGCCCCAAACCACAGCGCGCAGTGCGCTGTTCGGAACTCGTTGGTACAACCCGATTCGCTTTGTCGAATCGGATTATCTCGCTGAAAAAAAAGAAAATGTCACCACGGATGAACCAAAATCACTTAAGCAACGTATAGCTTCCAAAGTGCAACAACTTGGTGGGGTTTGGTCTGATTCAAACCGTGTGACGATGCTGGCTCAGTGCCGCTGTTTAGGCATCTACTTCAGCCCAATCAACTGTTTCTTCTGTTATGACGAGACTGGAGATTGTAAGTACATGTTGGCTGAGGTGAGTAACACGCCTTGGCGAGAAAGACACTACTATCTCATCGACATGCACCAAGAATTGAAGGTAAAAAAAGAGTTTCACGTTTCGCCGTTCATGGATTTGAACATGACTTATTTTTGGAAGATTAAGCCACCAGCGAAACGCACGTTAGTTCACATCGAAAGCCGCCGAGACGACAAGCTTTTCGATGCGACACTGGCTCTGACGAAGCAGTCAGTAACCAAGACAAACATTAGACGAACGGTATTCAAGATTCCGGCGATGACGATAAAAGTCGTGATGGGAATTTATTATCAGGCTCTCAAATTATTCCTGAAAAAAGTACCGTTTGTGGCGCATCCAGACTCAACGTCTTAAGCGCACATGAAAGAACTCAATTGAAGCTTGGGTTCGCTCCAATCAAGGAGCAGAACTCAGCTTAGTTGGCACAAAATATTAGAATGAGTTATCAGCGAGGTTTACATGGAACAGCTTGCCAAACAAAACAACAATATTGAACAACAAGCTAAAGCCGTTGCTGTTTCAAGCAACTGTAAATATCGAGCTTTAATCTTCAAGGTGTTAGAAAGCCTGCAATTCGCGACGCTCGAGATCATTGAGCGCGACCAGCATTCGGTGTTCGGTGATCGAGAAGCAGACTTGAAAGGTCGAATCGTGATTCATGATGCGACCTTTTTTAGAGATGTGGTCATCAACGGCAGTATCGGCGCATCTGAAGCGTACATCGATGGTAAATGGACCAGCCCAAATCTAACGCGTGTGATTCAAATCATGGCTCGTAACCAAGCCCAATTGGATGAGCTTGATGACAAGACACAATGGATTTCTCGCATCAAAAACCTATTGCTGCGTCGTAAGAATGCCAACACCGAGCAAGGCTCTAAGCGAAATATTCTCGCCCACTACGATATTGGCAACGAGCTGTATGAGCGCTTCTTAGATAGCTCGATGCAGTACTCTTCCGCAATCTACAGCGAAGACGCAGAAACCTTGTCGAAGGCTCAACAAAACAAAATGAAAACCATCTGTGAGCGACTAGAACTGTCTGAGAAAGATAGCGTGGTCGAGATAGGCACAGGGTGGGGCGGCTTAGCCATCTTCATGGCGCAACACTACGGTTGCCACGTCACCACTACCACGATCTCAGATGCCCAACATGCACTTGCTGAACAGAGAGTAAAAGCGCTTGGTTTAACCGACAAAATCACCCTGCTCAAAGAGGATTATCGCAATCTCACTGGTGAGTATGACAAGTTGGTTTCGATCGAGATGATAGAGGCGGTCGGACATGAGTATCTACAAACCTTCTTTGAAAAATGTTCCTCGCTACTTAAGCCCTCAGGCAAGATGCTGCTTCAAGCAATTACTATTGCTGACAGCCGTTACGACAAATACCGCAAAGGTGTCGACTTTATTCAGAAGTACATCTTCCCCGGCGGTTGCCTACCTTCTGTTTCAGTGATGACCCAACACCTTGCGACCAGCACCGACCTTGTGGTTCAAGAAATTGATGACATTGGCCTGCACTACGCTCGAACGCTGAATGATTGGAACATCGCCTTTGAAAATAGTTGGGAAGAGCTAGAGTCTCTCGGCTATTCAGAAGAGTTTAAACGCTTATGGACCTTCTACTTCTGCTACTGTGAAGGCGCATTCAAAGAGCGCGTGATCAGCACTCACCATGTAGTCGCAAGAAAACCTCGTTACTTTGGAGAAAAAGATGAAGCGGTTTTGGATTATTAATCTCGTACTGTTTCAAGCGACCTGGGTTTGCAGTGCTTTCTTTACCGCGCAAGCCCCGTTCGTCACACCACTGATTGTAGTGGTTCACTTCCTTCTATCACCGACTCGCAGTAGCGATTTGAAGATACTCATTTTATTACCATTGGGGCTATTGCTTGATAGCCTCTTACTCCACTTCGGCGTGTTTGCCGTCGACTCTGAAATTGCGAATCAATCGTGGTTCCCGGTGTGGCTTGTCTGCCTGTGGATCATGTTCTTAATCAGTTTTAACCACAGCCTAAATTGGCTTTTAAAATGCTCGAAAGTGATCTTGTTTGTCATAGGGTTCGTAGCAGGTACTAGTAGTTATTGGGGAGGCATCAAAGCTGGTGCTCTTCTTACTACTTGGCCAGATGCATCGGTAGTTGCTGCCCTTGCAATAAGTTGGGGGATTTTGTTGCCCTTACTGGTGGCCGCCCACTCCAACTTAATACAACCTAAAATGGCAATAACGAGGTGACTTATGGCTTATCCACGCAACCCGACACAAACGTTCAAACCTGAGCGAGGTATTGTTCGCGCTCATCAGCAAGCAAAAAACACACTTCTAAGCTTTATTACTCTCCCGTTAATCTTTGCTGCGCTGTTATTTGCCGGACACGCTAGAGCCTCTGCTGTCGATGATCTGAACAAACGTGGTGAGGGTGAAATGAGTTACCTGTTTTGGACTCTCTACTCGGCAGAATTCTACGCGACTCCAACCAACTCCGAACGAGCTTTGAAGCTTGAGTATTACCGCTCTATCGATAGCAAAGACCTCGTAGACGCTACCGAAGATCAGTGGAACAAGCTTGGCTACTCTGACAGCAACATTCAACGTTGGTTGAAACCCTTGTACGCGATGTGGCCGAACGTGGAAGAAGGAAGCACACTCACGATTCGTGTCGCTGAAGATAACGTAAGTCGTTTTTATTTCGATGAACAACCGATCGGCACCATCCAAGACAAGCAATTTGGTGAAGCCTTTCTAGCGATTTGGTTGTCTGAAAACACCTCTGAACCCGGTCTTCGTAAACAACTTTTAAGTTTGAACAAATGAATCCAAAAACAACAATAATAAAATTTGCTCTGGCATTTTTTTCACTAACTTGGCTAGTGGGCTGTGGCTCTGCAAGTTTAGAAGACCATGTCGACACTACGCCAGAGCTCAAGCTTGAAACCTTTTTTAATGGCGAGCTAATGGCCTACGGCATGGTGCTAGACCGCTCTGGTAACTTACTGCGCCGCTTTGATGCCAAACTGATCGCGACTTGGGACGGTGACAACGGAAAAATAAAAGAGTGGTTCTCTTTTGCTGATGGCGAGCGCTCAACTCGCGTTTGGAATCTAATCAAAACGGGCGAAAACACCTATTCTGGGACTGCCAACGATGTCGTTGGAACCGCTTATGGTGAAACCCAAGGTTCTGCGCTGTATTGGAAATATGACTTAGAGATTGAAGTAGACGGCAGCACCTATGAAGTGGTGCTCGATGATTGGATGTTCTTAATGGACGATAAACGCTTGTTCAACAAGACTGAGATGTCTAAGTTTGGCTTTAAAGTCGGAGAGGTCATCTTATACATCGAGAAGATTTGATGTAACTGCCGTTTCTGATTCTTAGTTTTAAAACGATGACTACATCTCCAGTACGTAACAAAACAGCCCACAACGAAAATTGTGGGCTGTTTTGTTTGATCCCTCGAATAGCATACCTGCATGCTCAAGCCATTGTGCTAAGATGCGCCACCAGCATACAAATGGACTAGACTGACACTAAGCAGTCCCCATTTGTTTCGCTAAGCGTAGATTCCCTACCATGAATAATTGAAAAGGCTTTAAAGCATGAGCAAGTTGACCTCAGCGGAGCGTAAAGCTCGCGACAATGAACGTTTCTCACAACGCGTAAACGACCGCAGAGAAAAAGGTGAAGACGTAGTTGCTTACGCACTGACCAACAAAAAAGCTGTAAAATTCCTGACTAAGTCAGAGAAAAAACGTTTCAACGAAACGAGAGCGACTCTGCAAGAAGAGAAGCGAGTGAAAGAACAAGAAGAGCTTAACCGAATCGAAGACGCGTTCACGATCAAACAGTTCGACGACGAATAATCACTTATGATTACTCAAAAGCGCTGGCTCTATGCCGGCGCTTTTACTTGTTAGTTCGTTGTTTTTTAACGCTGTTATTTCTTGCTAAACCCGTCGATTCTTAACGGCTTTCCCCCACTTTCTTAGCTCAGCCTTACCGCTCGACCGATCACCCAAGCTATCAACCTATCAACCTATCAACCAGGCTATCGATCAACTTTAGCCATAGATCTCAGAAAATCTTAGCCTAGCCCCTTACTATCTCGAATCAACTCTACAAATTGAAGACAGTATGATTTTAATTACCGGATCAAGCAGCGGTTTAGGCGCAGCTCTCGCGAAACAATATGCTAACGCCGACGCTCAGCGCGTAGCCATTACAGGTCGCAATGCACAACGTTTAGCAGAAGTGGCGCAAGGCCTACCTGCGAATACCATTAGCCAAGCGTGTGATCTCTGTGACCCGCACTCAGTGAGCGAGTTATTGGATGCGTTACCTGAAATGCCGAAACTGGTGATCCACAGCGCTGGCAGTGGGTACTTCGGTAAGATAGAACAGCAAGATCCAACCATCATCAGCGACATGCTGAAGAACAATATTGAGTCTTCGATCTTTTTGATTCGCGAGCTTGTACAGCGCTACAAAGATCAATCGGTCACCATCGCTGTGGTGATGTCGACGGCGGCACAAGGTGCTAAAGCGGAAGAGTCCACCTACTGCGCGGCAAAATGGGCCGTGAAAGGCTTTATCGAATCGGTAAGGTTAGAGCTAAAAGGTCACCCGATGAAAATCGTGGCGGTTTACCCTGGAGGAATGGCGACCGAGTTTTGGAATACAAGCGGTAAAGGCATGGATACCTCGAGCTTTATGACCGCGCAAGAAGCCGCTCAGATGCTACAACAGGCGTTGACCAGCACAGAGCATGGATTCGTGTCAGATATCACGATAAACCGCGGCTAGCAGGTAAACAGCTCGCTTAATCGGTAAATAGAGCGACACATTACCAAAGAAATGATTAGAGTAATTATTTGTGAGGGTGAGCATGAAAGTGTGCGACAATGCTCGGCGTAAATTCATATTCAAGGTTTATTATGAAACTTCTAGTTCGTAACCTATCGCGCTCTACCTCTGAGCAAGACATCCGTGTGCTATTTTCTGAGTTTGGCTCAGTAAAAGAGTGCAGCCTAGTTTTAGACCAAGAAACTGGCGACTCAAAAGGCTTCGCTTTTGTTGAAATGCCAGAGCAAGAAGAAGCTAAAGCGGCACTAAACAAGCTGAACTTGTCAAAGCTTGGCAAAAACACGATTCGTGTAAAAGTAGCGAACTCTTAATCGATTCAATGCTTCATCAGCCGCATGGCTTAGCTTAACAGCAGCACAGATGATAAAGCCCGTAACGATATGACGTTTTCCAGCGCAATATCGTTACGGGCTTTTTGCTGCTCGCAATTCTCTTTTCACACGATTTGAATACGCCTACAGACCTTCATGTTCATCAATAGCACGTCTTGCTTCGGCCATTGAACATCCAGATTCCATCACCAGCTGAGCCACAGTCATTGAAGGTGTAGCGGCCAACAGAGATGCCAAACACACCACGGGTTTAGGCAGCACTTTGTCGATTGCAATTGCTATCCAACCGTCTTTTTCATGGGTTAACATCGTTTTAAATTCAACGAGTTGATACTCTTGAGCGACCAACAGCCAATTACGCGAACGACGAACTCGTTTCAACTGACATCCACATTCCGCAGCATTCACCATCACTTGGCTTTTATCACTCACACGATGTACAAAACTATTCAATGGGACGCTAAACATAACTCTCTGCTAATCAATCTATTCCTACCATTCAAGAGCTCTCTACCTATCTCTCAAAACTTTCTAACTGTCACTCAATTAAAACCGTACGTAGGATTACACAGACACAAAAAAACCGCCAGTGATGCACTAAGCAACCTCGCGGTTTTTGGATGTTAACGTGTGTGGTTTACGCTTTAGTTTCTACCACAATGTCCGTTTTTACCGAGTTCGCGATAAAGCAGTTTTTGTGCGCCAAGTGGTGCAGTTTGTCGAGCTGCTTGGCGGTGGGCTTTTTGGTACCTAAAAACACAATTTTAGGGCGCAGAGTCACCTTAGTGACCGATGAGCGGCCAGATTCATCTTCTTCCAGCACACCAATCGCATCATCGACATAGGAGTCGATCACGTACTTCTGCTTTGCGGCAATGCCCAAAAACGTCAGCATATGGCAGCTAGAAAGTGCCGCGATAAACGCTTCTTCTGGATCAACATTCGCTTCCACCGAAAACGGCAGTGGCACAACATGTGGAGAGGACGAAGCAGGCACAGTGACACCACCATCGAACTCCCACGTATGACCTCGACTGTATTGATTGTCGCTAAAGACTTCATCTTCTGCTTTTTTCCAGCGAATGATCGCTCCGTATTCAGACATAATTTCTTCCCTTTTTAAAGCTCAATAAATTAACGATCAGCTGGATGATTGACACCATCGTTGGTCACCACATCACCAATATCAAAAGGATTCACCCCTTCCAAACAGCCGATGTTAAAACCGTATTCGTTTGGGCTAGAACGGCGCTGATGATGGGTATAGATACCGCAGTTTGAACAGAAGTAATGCTTCGCGGTATTGGTATTGAATTGGTAAAGCTTGAGATGCTCTGCACCTTTAAGGATCTTGATGCCATCCAGCGCAACAGAGCCCACAATCGCTCCCCTGCGACGACAGATCGAGCAATCACAGCGGCGTGGTTTTTCTATCCCGTTAGGTAAACTGAGCTCTAGTTCAACCGCACCGCAATGGCAGGTTGCCTTGTGAAAAGGTTGGATAACCGTATCTCCGACGACTTTCATTTTTCTCTCCAATCACATCCTTATGTTGGTCGTATCATAACCAGTTCAATGTTCTCTGTCCGTACCCGGGTGTTGAGTTCGAGAGATCTGTCATGCGCTGCTTCTCGGCTAATCTAACTAGACTTTTCAACCAAATCGCCAAACCGCTCAAACAAGAAATCAAGAAACAACCGGATACGCTTGGGCTGATATTTCTTGCTGATGTACACCACATTCAAATCGGCACTCGACACCGACATCGCGGTGTTGAAGTTCTTCATGTAGCCATTAAGTAGCGTCACAAGGCGTTGGTTATTGATGTCATCTTGCACATCGAGTACCGACTTCAACGCAATCCCTTCTCCTTGCAATGCCCAGTATCGAATCACTTCACCATCGTCTGAAAAGCGCTTCGGCACAACCGTCACAGCCTTCTTCATATCATGATCTTGAAAGTGCCATGTCTTGAGCTCTTCATTGCTACGCAGCATAGCCAAACAGTCATGTTCAACCAAATCTTGTGGCTTGATCGGCGTGCCGTGTTTGGCGAGATATTCTGGTGAAGCACACAGCACACGTCGGCTTGGTGACAAGCGTCTGGATATCAAACTGCTGTCGACCAGTTCACCATAACGGACCACGATATCCATGCCAGATTCAGCAATATTCGAGAGGTTATCGTTTAAATACAGGTAAGGGATCACGTCCGGATACTGCTGGCAAAACTCCGAAAGTATAGGAAGAATGTACTGCTTTCCGATGTCTTTAGGCGCGGCGATTTTTAGCGAGCCTTTGACTTCTTTTACGCCATTTTGAATCAGGTTTTCGGCCTCACTGACGTTGTCTAAAATCTCCAAACATGCCTTGTGATACAGCTCCCCTGAGTCGGTCAAAGACACATGACGCGTGCTTCGATTCAACAACTTCACACCATATCGTTCTTCAAGCGCCTGCAGCCTTGCTGTCATGGTCGCAGGAGAAAGCCCTAACTCTCGCCCCGCCGCCGCTAACCCGTGATGCTTAACAATACTGACGAACATCGCCATATCTGAAAACTTATCCATACGATTCTCGCTTCCACCTCTTTGTCTTACTTCTCGATCTTAATGCTCGATTTGAATACTCAGTCACACTATTCAGGTTAACCGAATAATGAATTTATATTTTAACCAATTATCAAATTTAGTCGAATAAATATAATGGCAAACATCAACAGAACAACGCAGGAATTCAGAGCATGACTAACGAATCGACTAAACAAGAGAAACACACTTTCGTCATCATTGGTGGCACATCAGGTATCGGCAAGGCACTCGCGATGAAATTGAGAAACGAAAACAACACAGTGCACATCGCTAGCCGACATACAGGACTTGATATCAGCAATGAAAAATCAATTTGTGAATACTTTGAATCGATTGGCGTGTTTGACCACTTAATCGTAACGGCTGGCTCATCCGCTCCCGCAGGAAAAGTAACAGACGTAGCAACCGCAGACGCCAAGACAGCTTTTGACACTAAGTTTTGGGGCAGCTTAAACGTAGCCAAACATGCCGCTCGTTACATGACACCAAACGGGTCTATCACGTTCACAACTGGCATGTTGTCACGCAAAGTTGTTGCTGGTACTTACGTAAAAACCGCCATCAACGCCGCACTAGAAAGCGTAACCAAAATACTGGCGAAAGAGCTATCACCTATTCGAGTCAATGCCGTTAGCCCGGGTTTAACCATGACGGAAGCCTACAAAAACATGGACGATTCCGCTCGTACAAGCATGTACGACAACGCCAAAAACAACCTACCCGCAGGCAAGGTTGGCGAGCCTTCAGAGATAGCCATGGGTTACCTGTTCGTAATTAATAACCCATACGTCACAGGGTCAATCATCGATATCGATGGCGGCGCTCTACTCGGCTAACACTCCGCAAAGAAGCAAAGAAGCAAAGAAGCAAAGACATAAAGAACAATCGTTAGGGCGTGTATCTCACGTCCTAACAAACAAGAATTAACACAGGTACTTCACTATGAAATCAGAAGCGATCCATAAAGAAAAGATCCCATTCCAAGTTTGGATACTGACACTCGCAGCTTTTGCCATCGGCACCGCTGAGTTTGTTATTGCAGGCATCCTTCCACAAATTGCCACATCGCTTTCGATCACCGAAGGTCAAGCCGGATACCTAATCAGTGCTTACGCATTGGCTATCGTTATTGGTGGCCCGATCTTAACCATCTACCTCGCACGTTTTAACAAGAAGATGGTACTGATTGGCTTAATGGCACTGTTCATCATCGGTAATGTCTTATCAGCCCTTGCTCCTAGCTACCCACTTCTACTTGCCAGCCGTGTTATCGCAGGCTTAGTGCAAGGCCCTTTTTATGGTATCGGTGCGGTTGTTGCAACCAACTTAGTGTCTGAAAAAATGGCAGGTCGTGCCGTTGGCCAAATGTTCGCAGGCTTAACACTCGCTAACGTTCTTGGCGTTCCAGCTGGTACATGGGTCAGCTTGCAATTCGGCTGGCACACTACTTTCTTTACCGTGGCAGCACTTGGCACTATCGCGATGCTTGCCATTTTGATATCGATTAAATCGACAGGTCACAGTGAAGCGAAAGACATCAAAACTCAGCTTCTAGCGTTCAAAAACCCAATGCTGCTGATCAGCTTGGCAATCACTGCTTTTGCTTGGTCTGGCTTCATGACGCTATACGGATACCTTGCGCCAATCGCTATGCACATCACCGGCTACGGTCAAGAGTCTGTTACTTGGATCTTAGTGATTGTGGGTGTCGGCTTAATCATCGGTAACACCTTGGGCGGACGCTCTTCAGATAAAAACCTAGGCAAAGCTTCAATGTTTTGGGCCGTTGCAATGATCGTGTCATTGGTTGTAGTTGGCCTTGTGGTAGACAACAAAATCCTCTTCGTTGCAGCTGCATTTGTCTTTGGTATTGCATCATTTGCGAACGTCCCTGCCATGCAACTTCGAGTAATGAACCACGGTGGCGAAGGCCAAGAGCTAGCAGCAACTGCGAATATCTCAGCGTTTAACTTAGCCAATGCCTTTGGTGGATTCCTTGGCGGCATGGTACTCGACAGCCAACTAGGCGCAGGCATGATTCCATTCGCAGCCGTTGTTGTCCCAGTGATTGGTTTGCTGCTTATCGCCAAAGCCAACCGAGCGGGCAAGCCACAAAGCAACTCTATTTTCAGCCCAGCAGAAAGCAAATAACGCGACTTCTCGCCCCAATACAAAACGAAAGATCACAGCATTAAAACAAGGTAGAAACCATGAACAAATTATTTGAAAAATCAGAACTGAAAGGCCTAGAACTGCAAAATCGCGTGGTTATGGCACCCATGACACGCGCTCGCACTAGCCAACCTGGAAACGTGCCCAACGACATGATGGCGACTTATTACCAACAACGAGCAAGTGCAGGACTTATCATCACTGAAGCCACACAAATTTCAGATGACTCTCAAGGTTACTCATTCACACCCGGCGTTTATACCGATGCGCAAATCGAAGGTTGGAAATCAGTCACCACAGCAGCAAAAGAGCAAGGTGCCGCGATCTTCTGCCAACTATGGCACGTAGGCCGAGTATCACACCCTACCTTTCAAAAAGGCGAGTTGCCGATTGCACCTTCAGCACTGGCACCCATAGAAACGCAGGTTTGGATCTCTGATGAGAATGGTAACGGCAACATGGTGGATTGCATCCAACCAAGAGAGATGACCCAAGCAGACATCGATCGTGTTGTTCAAGATTTTGCTAACTCAGCGAAAAAAGCAGTCGAGGCAGGGTTCAACGGAGTGGAAATACACGGTGGCAATGGCTACCTGATTGATCAGTTCCTAAGAACCAACTCAAACAAACGCACCGACAACTACGGCGGTAGCCGCGAGAACCGACTTCGCTTCCTAATCGAAGTGGTTGATGCTGTGATTGAAGAGATAGGTGCCGATAAAGTAGGTGTGCGCTTGGCGCCGTTCATCACCTTCAAAGACATGAACTGCCCAGATATCGTACCAACGATTTTAGAGGCATCGAAGGCACTTCAAGATCGAGACATCGCTTACCTGCACCTATCAGAAGCCGACTGGGATGATGCTCCAGTTATCCCTGAAAGCTTCCGTGTCGAACTAAGAGCCTTGTTCTCTAACACCATCATCGTTGCCGGCAGCTACACACCACAACGCGCCGAAGAAGTACTAAGCAAAGGCTACGCCGATCTCGTCGCATTTGGTCGCCCATTCGTTGCTAACCCAGATCTAGTTTCACGCCTACAAAACGGCAGCGAACTATCAGAACTTGATGGCGCCACTCTGTTCGGCGGCAACGAAAAAGGCTACATCGATTATCCAGTGTTGTAGTGAATCTTAAATTGATAGAACTGCCTTAGATTTTCCTTCAGGCAAAAGAAAGGCTCGCATGACTAGTGCGAGCCTAATGCAGTTTAGGGGGTAAACCACAATCTGATATTAATCTGGGACTAATTATTTAACTTATGAGCCATTATGCACTTGTGCGCATTGATATTCTATTTTTAAATGATTCACTGCAATTAATCAATCGATAAAAGTTAGCGTTTGGTCAATTTAAACCACATAGATAACAGTGGTTTAGTGAGTGATGTCTAGAAAACCATCATAAAACCCATAAAAATCAGATCTATAAGCTTCTCATTTGCCAGTAGCCTTCACCATTAGTGGCGAGTTGGCTGTGTAAATAATCGAGCGTATCTGCGACCGTTCCCGCAATGCCTTGTGGTGGATTGAACAACAGCAAACCACTGCCGATCAGGCGATCATCACCCTTGGGCTCTCTAAGGCGAAGTTCCGACTTGATCGGACTTGGTAGCAAGCCATCTTTTACCGCTGTCACGCAGTGATTCAGAATCAGTGAGCTCTTATCATCCGTGTAAAGCGGATACCAAATCAGGGCCGAAACCTTCTCAGATTGCTGATATGCCTTAACCAAGGCATCAATCACCGCGAGATATTCAGAATCGGTTTCATAGGGTGGGTCGATAACAATCAGGTGATGATTATCGTGTTTTGCTATGTCGTCAGGCAGTGCTTTCAAGCCATCGCCCGCGGTAATGGTGAGCTTACTTGAAACATCAAGATCGCGTTGCAGCTTCTCAATGTTGGTTTGTAATAGGTCGGCTTCGTCTTGCTGGATGTCTGAAAAATAGAAACTGTCTTGGCTGCGGCCTTGTTGATAGGTAATGGCAGCAGAACCGGGATACAAAGAGATAAGCTGATTCGGATTGTAGTATTCCAGCACCGACATAAAAGAAGCGAATGCCGGAGGAAGATAAGCCTTGTTTCGCCACAAGTACCCGACCCCCTCAGCAAACTCACCAGCATGATTACTGGGTGCAGTAGTGAGGTCATAACACCCTGTACCAGAGTGCGTGTCGATAACATTGAGGCGTGAATGTTGCTGCATTAATGACTGAACAAGTGCACTCAATACTGGATGCTTTAGCGCATCACCATGGTCGCCTACATGACATTGATGTCGATATTCCATTCCCTTGCCTCATTTCTACGAACGTCATCTAAACATACTTCATATCATGAGGGCTTGCCTGCTCAATCCATCGTTTTTTGAAATAGGCTCTCTTTTCTGTAACTGTTTGACTCTTATAAAAAATAAAGCCCCTCGTTTTGTTATAAACGAAGGGCTTTGTTGACGTTACTGACTAAGTTGTACTGTTAACCAATAGATAACCTAAGGGTACTCACCCTCAACTTCTACCGGCGCTTTCACTTGGTAGTGACAAGGCTGTAGACCAAGTAACTTAGGCAGTGTGATACCTACTGAAACTGAAGACCACGTACCGCTGACAATACCTACAACCAGTGCAATCGCGAAACCTTGCAGCGCAGCGCCACCAAGTAGCCAAAGTGCAGATACGGTGATTAGCGTTGTACCTGAGGTCACCATGGTGCGTGAGAAGGTCGCTTTAACCGATTCGTTAAGCAGGTTGTCAGTGTCACCATTTGGATTACCACGCAGCATCTCACGGACACGGTCGGCAATGATGATCGAGTCATTCAATGAATAACCCAAAATCGCCAACACAGCCGCTAACACAGTCAGGTTGAACTCGAACTGAGTAAAAGCGAACAGACCCAAGATAAGCGTCACGTCATAGATGATCGCGGCAAGGGCGCCGAGTGCTAAACGCCATTCAAAACGTACACTCAGGTACAGCATGATCATTAGGAAACACACCAATACCGCTAAGCCACCTTGGTCAACCATGTCTTGACCAACTTGAGGGCCAACCACGCTGCTGTTAAGCACTTTTACTTGGTCGCTTACAGAAGACAAAGCATCCACTAAGTTTGGCTGTGGAGCGTCTGTCAGTTGGCTATAACGGATTGTCCAGCGATCCTGTTCTGCCATACCAACCACTTGCACGTCTTGTTGGAAAGCTGCATCAAGTTTTGTTTTTAACGCATCTTTGGTGACTTGATCAGAGAGCTGAACCTCGGCAACCACACC
The DNA here is from genome assembly GCF_041474215.1 of Vibrio sp. 10N.222.52.C12. Lineage (NCBI taxonomy): Bacteria > Pseudomonadati > Pseudomonadota > Gammaproteobacteria > Vibrionales > Vibrionaceae > Vibrio > Vibrio sp. 10N.222.52.C12. Next base: position 18,838 of record NZ_JBFRTR010000051.1, on the reverse strand, counting down.
ACCTGTGAAGTCCAAGCCCCAGTTAAAACCTTTCACCGCCACCAGCATCACAGAGCTCATGAACAGCACAATAGATATCGCAGACATCACCTTACGAAAGCGAGTCATATTCTTATCCGAAATATAGCTATTTGAAAAATAGCGGTCTGAAATAGTCATTTTTGAAGTACTCATGCTTAAATCCTTACATCGTGGCGTTGGTCACGCCCCCAAACCAAATTGATGATCGCTCGTGAAGCAAAAATGCCCGTGAACATACTGGTTAGAAGACCTAAGCCTAGAGTCAGAGCGAAGCCCTGAATCGGTCCATTACCAATGGTGTATAGAGCCACAGCAACGATCATGGTGGTGACGTTAGCATCGAAAATTGACGAGAATGCGCTATCGAAACCACGATCGATAGAGCTAGCAAAGCTGCGCCCTTCTTTCATCTTGTCTCGAATACGCTCGAAGATAAGCACGTTAGTGTCTACCGCCATACCGACGGTCAGTACCAAGCCCGCAATACCCGGCAGAGTTAACACCGCACCCGGTAGCAAGGCAATCAAACCAAACAACGTGGTCATGTTAACCACCAATGCACAGTTCGCGACCCAACCAAGGCGGCGGTACCATAGCGCCATAAACGTGAGAGTCAGACCAAGGCCAAGAGCCAAAGCAGCAAAGCCATTCGTTACGTTTTCAGCACCCAGAGATGGGCCAATAGTACGCTCTTCAATGATGGTAACAGGCGCTGTTAATGAACCGGCACGTAGCAATAGAGCAAGCTCTTGTGCTTCTGCCATGCTGCCTACACCAGTGATTCTGAAGCGGCTACCCAGTTGAGATTGGATGTTTGCCACACTGATTACTTCGCTGGTTTTTTCGCTGTTACCGGCTCTGTCACGGCTGTATTCGCTGTAAACGGTCGCCATTGGCTTGCCGATGTTATGGCGAGAAAACTCAGACATTTTCTTACCACCAGAAGAATCAAGCGTGATGTTTACTTCTGCACTGCCCATTTCACCAATGCCACTGCGTGCATCGATAATGTATTCACCGCTCAGCACTGCTTTGCGAGCAACCACTACGCGATTACCATCTGAATCTTTCAGAGTTTGAGTATTGCGCGTTGCGTTGTCGTACACAGAGTAGAACGCTAATGAAGCCGTAGCACCAATCACGTCTTTCGCAGCTGCAGGGTCTTGTACACCCGGTAATTCGATACGGATACGGCTTTCACCTTGGCGTTGAATCGATGCCTCAGTGATGCCTAGCTCTTCAATACGGCTGCGCATGATCTGCAGGTTTTGTTGAACCGTTAGATTACGTAGCGTTCTTTGCTCTTCTTCAGACTGAGTTAACGTTAGCGATTTATCTGAACGGTCACGTTGCCATTGTGGGAACTCTTCGCGAATCAGTTTCTGTGCTTTCTCGAAATCGGCATCAGTACGGAAGTTAAACTCAACTTGGTTGTTCACCACTTTACCGCGTGCATAACGCACTTGGCTGGTGATTTCATCGACTACAGATTGCGCTTGTGCGTGGTAAACCGGTTCCATGTCTACTTCTAACAGGAACTGCACACCACCACGTAAATCAAGGCCTAGCTGAATCGGTGCGAAGCCCATGTCAGTCAGCCATTTCGGAGCTGCTGGCTCCATCGCTAGCGCAACCGTCGCGTTGTCCAATAGGCGCTCATTCAGCACCTCTTTAGCCTTCGCTTGTTGTTCTGCGTCTTCCAAGATTACGACTAAACGTTGGTCTTTTTGAAATGCCGATTTGGCTTGAATGCCTTCGCTCGCAAGGTATTGGGTAATTTGGCTAGCATCGATGGTCTGTTCAGAACGGTTGTTAATTTGAACCGACGCATTCTCGCCATACCAAGAAGGTAAAGCACTCAGAACCATGATGATAATGGTGGCGATAAGCACCGCGTATTTCCACTTTGAGTAGTGGTTAATTTGTTTTCTTTGAATGCGTTTTTTCACAGTCAAGATCTCTTCTTTCTACCAATCACCGTAAATACGTGCTCAAAAATAGCACCAGAAAAAAGCAGTGATCGAGCATTTTAACCAGCTAGGGTGACCAGTTATTTACTACGATTGGTATGTCTAATATTTTGCGAACACGAGCGATGGCTAATCACGACCAGAACAAGCTGATTGAAAGATAGTGATGCTAAAGCTGATGTCGCTATGTTTGTCTTGGTTAACTGGCGAGTTCAATGGGCACTAGGCGACCATCGATACGACCAATTTAGGGTCAAACGATTAGCTAAGAAGTTCTCGGAAATGCGAGTATTGGATGTTGCCCTCTTTCCACCCCGAAAGCCGGGAAGACGGAGAACTCACAATACTGGTCCAGTGCAGCTTGGAATCCAACAACGGCGTGTTGAAGAGCAGGGAAGCCAGTATTGAGGGGGGAGAGAAGTCAATCAGTAGATGATAAGCAGGCTCAAGATCGGCCACGCTTTCTTGCTCGTTACTGAGCATACGTCTGAAGTTTGCTGCTTGAAGGCTTGATTCGGTGTCGTGATAGTTAGAACTGTCACCAGAAGGCACGGTGCCAAACTGAGCCTTATCGCACTCTAAGTAGCTCGACGGATTATCCGTATCAGCTTGTTTACAAAGATCATTCTGTGAAGATTGCTCTTGAGCCGAGTATATTTGAAATGGCTTAGAAGGAAACGAATAGCCGTTAGAATTCACTAAGCCAAAGCTCAGTAAAAACAACATTAAGACTAATCGGGTACCCAGTTTAAGCAATCTAATATCCAAACAACATTCTCGTAGATCGTCAATCTACAATACAAATGAAACGCTGTCTTGATTTAAAACATTTTTTTAGAAAATGATACGATGCAACCGATTAAGCGATCTCAAAATTTAGATTTACATAGATCTAAAACGGCTTAACAACAGGTGAGGCATAGACGTTATGAATGGTGGGAAAACAAGAAAGCCAAGCGGTGCTCGCTTGGCTTTGAGTTGTCTCTTTCTGTTGGTTTCAAGCTTTAGGCTTTAGGCTTTAGGCTTTAGGACGCATGATGTTCTTAACCTTACGGCTATTTTCACCAAAGATGCGTTGGACAAGTTGATTCATGTCTTCCGCAGTGATCGACCTTGCCACTCGCTCAACTTGAGACAAAGCTTCGATATCGTAACCATGAAGTAAATAACGAGACAGGTACCATGCTTGGTCAATAGAGCTCGTCTCGAGAGGCGTGAAGTCCGCTTCAAACTGTTTCACGACTGCGTGCATTTCCTTTTCAGAGACGCCTTGTAAAAGGTCTGCAATCACTTTATCGATCGCCACTTCGACTTGGTCAACGTTCTCCGGCGCTACCATCGCCCCGATAACCCACTCACCACTCAGCTCACTATCTGCGGATGCTGAATACGCATATGGCGAGTAATCTAAGCTCAACTCTTCACGAATATAGGTATCTAAACGAGTCGCCAGCAAGCGCTGCAGCAAGTCTTCCATGAAAACATCTTTTGCCGACATTTTAACTTCAACGCTAGGCTCAGAGATAACTCGTAGGATGTACTCTGCACTATTCACATTGTTGATCGCTAAATCAATGCGTGATTCAGATGGCTGCTTGTAAGCCACCTTAAATTCAGGAACCTCAGCTTTTTCTAATGGAATCGAAGCCAAGTATTGCTCAACCAAAGGCTTTAATTCACTTGGGTCGATGTCACCCACGATCACCAATTGGTTATGCCTCATTTGACCAAACAATTGCTGATGAAGATTAGCGACGTCTTCCACAGAAACCGCTTCAACACGTTCTTTATCAACAAAGAGGTGGCCACTGTCTTGACGATAGATATTCTGGTTTCTTGCGCGCTCAAACTGACCGACAGGGCTGCTCAAGAAAGATTCTTGACCTTGTACAAACTCCTGTTTCACTGCCTCTAACTGCTCGGGAACAATTTTAGGCGCAGTTATGAAGGTATAAAGCGCAGCAAACGTATCTTTAAGTCCGTCTTTATTGATATTAAATTCAATACCATGACGAGTATTACCAATGAAAGAATCGGCGCTAATATTTTCACGATCAAAGTACGCTAAAAGCTCAGAGCCCGTAAACTCACCGACACCACTTCGAGCGAAGGTAGGTAACGCAACCTCAACAGCTGGGTACAAGCTCGGATCCAAAGCGGCTTTTCCGCCGAGGCTCATGTACATCACCCCAACATCATCACCTGCCTCATAATCACGCAGGTACCACATGTCGATGCCATTGCTTAACGTCCACTTTTGGATGTATGGGTCAATAGACATTTGTTCAGCAAGTACAACCTCGCCTTGCGAGCTAGGTACAGCAAAAGCGCTGGCTGTTCCAATCGCAAGCGGCGCAACTCCCGCCTCGCTATACGTGGCTTTTAAACTATCGAGAGAGTTGATGATCGCGGTTCTGTCTTCGGAGTCATCCATCCCAATAACAATAAAGTAATCATCAGAAAGTAGATTCTTGATGTTGTCGTTAATCACTTCAAGGCTCAAGTTAGCGATGAAAGCTTCCAAGCTTGCTTGATAATCTTTCTGTGATTGGACTATTCGATCATTGACTAACGCACTCACTTTGTAATTCGCGTGTTCAACACTGTCCATTTTATCCCAGTTATGCTCGATGTTATCCAGCAAGTCTTGGTAGTAGTACAGTTCGCCAGCAATATCCGTTTCCGAAACACCAAAATCACGCAATGATGCCAATGTAGAAAGCAGATCTTGTTGGATAACTTCACGGTCTCCAGCCGGAAACCCAACACTTATTGACGAATAGTAAAAAGCGCCCATTCGATAACTATCAGATGCAATCCATTGAGTCGGGAACGCGGCATCATTGAGCACCGCTTCTAATCGTCGTTGAATCAATTGCTGAGCGGTTTCATCTAACCTGCGTTGATTCTGCTGAGCATGATTTTCAACTATATTTGAACCGCGGTTAAACGTCAGAGTGATGCTTGGCGCTTCTCTTCCTGCGTACTCAACATAATCATCTTCATTGAATGAGGTCGTTTTCTGTTTCTCTGGTCTCGGCGTATCGCCACGCTCCCAGCTAGAAAACTTTTCTTCAATAAGTGGAATCACAGTTTTGATGTCCACATCACCAGAAACGACCAGCTCAACTATTTGAGGTTGATACCAAGTCTGATAAAAGTTGGTGATGCCTTGAGGAGTAGCATTCACGATCGACGATTTAGTCCCTAATGCATCTTGCGATTCGTACGGGCCGCCTTCAACGAAGTAATCATAATATATATCTCCGAATGACTTATCATCGAGGCGAGCCATACGGAACTCACCAAGAACCACGCCTTTTTCTTTTTCGACTTCTGAACTTGATAGATCCAGGCCATCACCAATGTCACGCATCCACGTCAAAGCAGACTGCAATTGGATGTTATCTGGCAAATCTAACTGGTAGACCGTCTCTTCATAAGAAGTGTAGGCATTAATATCAGCACCAAAGCTAGCGCCTGCGTCTTCGAATAGACGAATCACATCATTTTGAGAGAAATTCTTACTGCCATTGAATGCCATGTGTTCCAAAAAGTGCGCGTAGCCTTCTTGTTGAGAAGTCTCTTGAATCGAACCGGCGTGCACGACTAAACGAACAGATACGGATTCTTCATGATCTGGATAAACATGATAAGTAAGGCCATTTTCTAGTTGGCCTGAAGCCCATGCCGGATCCGGCTGGATTGGCGTTTCGGTAGTTTTTGATGTTGAGCTACAGCCAACTAAGGTGAGGCATAGAGCCGTCGCTAAATAATATGTTTTCATAACAACCTCTTAATGTCATTCATCGACAATATACAGATTGAGCTAACGATTATTATTTAATATTGAACCTGATGAGTATCTTTGTGATCTAGATCTTTATTTTATAAATCATAAATCGTTATGTAAGATCGCTGTGCTCATTTAAAGTGGTGTTTTGATAAGAGCCTAATACATCGATTTTAGACTCGCTTGTCAGTGCAATAAAAAAAAAGCCAAATGCTTGAACATTTGGCTTGTAAGTGAATCCACATATAAAAAGTAGAAGCGGCTTTCAAGAAAACCACTCACCTAACTAGACCTAACCTTGTGGGCTTAACAAATTCTTCAGCTGATAGCTGTTATCACCAAAAATTTCTTTCGCATACTCTGTCATGTCTTGACTAGAAATTGAGTCTGCCGTCCCCTGCAGGTCGAACAACACCTCAAAACCATAGTCATGAATCAAATAACGAGAAATAAACCAAGCTTGTTCGGTAGGCTTATATTTAAGTGGAGTAAGGTCCGCTACAAGCTGCTTAGCGGCCGTCCGAGTCTCATCTTCAGAAATCCCTTTTGCCGCTTCAGCAATGACCTTATCAATCGCCTGTTCAATTTTATCTGAGTTTTCTGGAGCCGTTAAAGAGCCGATTAACCAGTCATGACTCGGCTCACTGTCTTGTGCAACCGAGTACACATAAGGCGCATAATCCAAACCTAACTCTTCACGAACATAAGCCGTTAAACGGCTCGACAACACGCGCTGAAGCATATCGTCCATAAACACATCTTTTGCGGTTTGATCCCGAGCTTGCTGGGAAATCACACGCAATAAATACTGACTGCTGTCTTCATTATTGACGGATATATCCATTCGTTCTTTCGAATCAGGACTATAAGCCACCTGATAATCAGGAGACACAGCGGCTTCTAATGGCAACGATGCAACGTATTGACGCACAAGAGGCTTAATTTCAGCGGGGTTAATATCAGCAACAATAACCAATGTATTGTCTCTTAATTTTTGAAAGAGTTGATGCTGTACGTCTAGTATATCTTGCGACGTGACAGCTTTAATATCGTCACTTTCAAGCATCATGTGACGGCTGCTTGTTTGATAGCTATTGCGATTAACCATCTGAATAAACTGACCAACTGGTGTTTCTAAATATGCTGTACGATCTTGAGCAAATTCAGACTTCACAGCCTCAAGCTGGGCACTGTCTATTTTAGGTTCGGTTACAATGGTATGGAGCGCAGCTAAACCCTCTGCAAGCGTCTTTTTCTTGGCGCTTATTTCTAAACCATGATGAGTAAAGTTGATAAAGGGGTAGATTTCAATGTCTTCGCGTCTCAAGTGAGCGGTGAACTCCGAACCACTAAATTTACCAACACCACTACGAATCGAAGCTGGCAGAGCAATCTCTACAGCAGGAAACAGCGAAGGACTCAGCGCCGCTTTTCCCCCCTCACTTGCATAGTAAACCCCAACACTATTACCAGCCTCAGAGTTACGGAGATACAAAACTTCAATGCCGTTGCTTAGTGTCCATTGCTTCAAATTAGGATCGTCACTCACCTGAACTTGTTTTACAATTTCACCTTGAGACGCTGGTACACTAAACGCCGAGCTTGCAGTAACGAGCAATGGTCTGTTACCTGTCTTTTTATAGGCTTTTCTGACATCTTTTAGCTCGTTATTCATTGCCTGCAAGTCTTCTTTAGACGATAAACCTAATCCCAAAATATATGGACTAGAAAGTAAATCATCTAAATTATCATTTACGGCTTCTAGATCCGTACTCGAAAGAAACTCTTTCAAGCTCGACTTATAATCAAGCTGTGATTGAACCGTTTGGTTAATCACCAGCGCCGTCGACTTACCGTCAGCATGAGCTACTGCGTCCATTCTCTCCCAGTTAGCTTGAATGTCATCAAGGTTAGCTTGGTATTGCTGTATCACACTCGTGAATTCATATTCGCTCACACCATAATCACGCAATGAGGCGAGAGTAGAAATAAACTGCTGCTGGCTTTGCTCTCGACTATCGAGAGGAAAGCCAACCGTAGTAATGGAATACCTTTGGTACTCTAAGAAATAGGGAGTCGAAGCAACCCATTGCACTGGCAATGCAGCGTCAACAAAATCTGAATTCAACCTTTGTTGGATGAGTTGTTGAGCAATATCATCTAGCCAAAGCTGATGTTGTTGCTCATGGCTCTGTGTCACTCTTTGCCCACGCTCAATCACTATCCCGATGCTCGGTGGCTCGCTCCCAGCTCCATACGCCACAAAATCTTGAGTATTGTAATCCGCTGACGTGTTCTTCACGGGAACCGGTGTTGTGCCTCTTTGCCAATCAGAGAAAGTTTCTTCAATCAAAGGGATCACTTCTGCCAGAGTGATATCACCAGAGACAATCACCTCGGCTAACTGAGGTTGATACCAGGTTTGGTAATAGTTATTTAACTCTTGAACATTCGCATTAGAAACGGATTCTTTATTGCCAATGGGATCGTTGGTTTGGTAATTCGTGCCTTCAACCATATGATCGTAGAATTTAAATGAGAGAGGCTTATTTTCAACTCGTGTGTGTCGAAATTCTCCTAATATCACCCCTTTCTCTTTTTCGATCTCAGCGCCGGACAGCAGTAAACCATCGCCAATATCTCTAAACCATGCCAACGCTTTATCTAGATTCTTGTTGTCGGGTAGATCTAACTTATAGAGGGTTTCTTGATAAGAGGTATAAGCATTTAAGTCAGCGCCAAAGCTAGCACCAGATTGCTCAAATAACTCTACTACATCATTCCCTGAAAAATTGTTGCTGCCATTAAACGCCATGTGCTCAACAAAATGGGCATAACCTTTTTGTTGATCGCTCTCTTGAAAAGAGCCGGCATGCACAAGTAAGCGTACCGATACTGGTTGTTCTCGGTCAGGGTAAACGTGGTAGGTTAAACCGTTATCTAATTCACCTGTGACCCAATATGGATCGGATTTCAATAACGTTTGTTGATGAGGAGTAGAACTGCAACCTAGCAATGTGGAGCTCAATACGACGACTAAATAGTATGCTTTCATAACGATCTCTTTGAAGGGCTTTGCTTCAATATATCCGATCGCCAAAGTGTAATAATTCGCCATTAAATCAAACGACTAAAATTTTAGAGTCACTCGATATAAATATGAAAGTGTTTAATTTATAAATTACATGAATCAATTATAAAGGTGATATGTCGCGCCTTTTGCTCGTACGCTACATACCCTTAAACAACGCTTGCGAGGCACGGCTGATCGGTAGCTTTTCCCCTGACACATACGCCGACATCTGACCTGAGAGCCCTTTCTTCACCTTATCAATGGCGGAAACTTTCACTACCACTGAACGGTGGATTTGCCAAAACTCATCAGGATTGAGTTGCGCTATCAACTCTTTTAGTGACACGCGAAGAATATACTCCTCTAGCGATCCCCCTTGACCCTTCTTAAATATAGACACGTACTTGTCTTCTGCTTTGAAGTAAGCGACATCATCGACGGCGATTAGGTGAATGTCTTCCCCTACACTGGCTTTGAGCCATGTGAGATACTTTTTCTCCGATAGATAAGGAGGCTGCGTTTGCTGTGACGTCGACTGGGATAGTTGTTGAAGCTGAGCCATTAACGCCGTGATATCGGGCTGTTCTGGCGTGGTACCTGTTTGTGTTTGATTGCTCGACAGACGCGCTTGCACTTTCTGACATGTGGCCAGTAAACGCTCTTCATTGATTGGCTTAAGCAGGTAGTCCATCGCATTGTGATCAAAAGCTTTGACCGCGTATTCGTCATAAGCCGTGATAAACACAATCAATGGCGGTGAATCTAACTTGTTGAGTTGTTTCGCCAGAGAGATACCATCCAGTTCCGGCATACGAATATCGAGAAAAGCCACGTCGGGCTTAAGCTGCTGAATACTCTCCATCGCCTCCAAACCGTTTTGTGCTTTACTGACGATTTCTAACTCCGGCCAAACCTCAGCAAGGCTCTTGTCTAAGTGGTGCCTTAACAGTGCTTCATCGTCTGCGATTATCGCCGTTACGCTCGGCTGTACTGTTGGGTTGTTCATGGTTAGTCCTTTAAATTCACACTGTAAATCGTCTATTTTGCGTCACTGTTCGGTGTTTTCTGATCTGTAATTCTAGGCGGCTGCCTCAGTCAACGGTAACAAGATCGTCGAGACTACCCCGCCTTCAGCGTGTTCAGTAATCGTTAGGCTCGCCTTATCACCATACAGGGTTTCGATTCTTTGACGAATATTGCTTAACCCAACACCGTGACCCGTATTCGCAGAAGGCGTTTTCAACCCAGCGCCATTATCAGCCACTTCAATTTTTAGCTGCTGTGCTTGTTGAGTAATACGAATATTCACTTGGCCACCAGCGGCTTTGGGCTCGATGCCGTGCGTGAGTGCATTCTCGACCAAAGGTTGAATCAAGAACGGTGGAATCACCTGCAAATCGCTAATCTCGTGTGTTTCAATCGAGAACGTTAAGCGCTCACCCAAGCGTATCTTTTGGATATTAAGATAAGCGTCTAACAAGTCGACCTCTTGTGCGATGGTCGATTGTTCAGTGCGGCTGTTTTTCAAAGTCACACGCAACAAGTCGGTCAGTTTTTCGAGCATCAACTTGGCTTTCGCGCTGTCACTCTCAATCAATACATTGATGGTCGCAAGCGTGTTGAACAGGAAGTGCGGCTCAATTTGGCTCTGCAGTTGCTTAAGCTGACTCAGCACCACCACCTTTTCTTGATCAGCTTGGCGACGCTTGGCCACTTCTAATTCATTGTCGGCACGTAGCTGCTGCTCTCTTGTGTAGAAATAGTAATAACAAACGGAACAAAAGATCACACCAAGCAGCATCACAGACTTAAGATCGGAAAGGTTAGAGCCGAAAAAGCCGTTCAACCAATAGTGTGCATTCAAGGTACCAAAGGTCATCGCGATCACCATTGAGATACCCACCTCAAGCGTTCGAGATGTCCTCTTAAACAACTTCACCAAGATGAAAGAAGAACCCACGGCGCTGTAGCCAAAGCCAAAACTGATTGCCAGGTTAACCGTTAATCCGCCGCCCCAAATCGTATGGGTTGTAATCGCAATAAGAACACAAAATAGCGTGGTGAACGCGAAACTCTTAATCCATGAAAACCGACTGTTTGAAGAAGTGTCCATTAAAATCGTCCTTTGATATTTAAGAGAATCATATGACTATCGGGTAAGTTGGCGTAAGCAGAATCACTTTTACCGCCTAGAAAGCGTGCAGCAAGTTCCAAATCCAACGATGAATTGCCATTATCTAAAGCCTGATAGTTGAGCCACTGGGTAGCAATAAAGCCGCCATCTTGAGGAGATAACATCACATCAAATGTCGGCGTGATATCTTCAAGCCAGCCATGTGTCGAATCCAGAGACCAGTGAAACATGATGTTGTGTTGAACCAAATTGGCGTGTTGATAACCTTGCGCGTAAGACCCTGCTAGTGATGCTGTCATCGGATTAACAGACAAAAACTCTGCACTTTCTATTGCGCTTTGCCATTCAGAATTGCTCCAAGCGCGGCTATCAAACCAGTATTCCAAGACCACATTGTGACCCGTGTCATTGGCCCATGTTAGTCCTGCCAACGCTTGATAAGCTTCGCCCTGCTCTTCAAGATACACAGGTTTAAGCATTGAATTAGGCTGACTGTAGCCAAGGCTTTGTCGTTGATAGACCACCGAGCCATGAAACTCCCACGCGAGGTTTAATACCGACACTAAACTCGCCCCAAGCAAGCCGTGACGTACATCGTCATAATAAGCGACCCACTGATACTCATGGTCACCCACTAGGTTGTAACGACGCAGCCCAAAGCCTTGTTGCTGGTTCTGCTTTTCGAATTCATTTACGTCTTGAGAAGTCCATGACGAATCGCTGTAAAGCAGTGTCCATTCTCCCGTCATATCGAACAGTGACGCCGAGGCCACACCCGCGCCCTCTTCTGCGACAATGCCCACCGGGTTTTGTCGATAAGGCTTGATGATGTCTAACGGTCGATAGCCATAACCCACGCCCCAATCCAAACGAACCTTGCCAAGCGTGACATCGAGGTAATGGTCGCCGATTAATGAATTCGACAGCTCAGCGCCCCCTTGCCAAAACAACTCACGCACAATGAATTCAGACTCAAAGCTCGCGTCTTGTTGTTGAGGGTTATTACTTAGAATATCGTTGGCTTTCACTGCGAACAGACCAAGCCAATTGCCATATCCAACCTCAAGATCCAGCAAGCCATTGAATGACTGACGATTATCAGTTGGTAAGGGGCTAAATGGCGACTCTCGCGATTCAACGGCTTCTGCACTGAGTTGCCAATCCCACGCCAAGTTCAGATCGTCCGCTTGAATCGTGTTACTCACACAAGACAAAGCAAGCAAAGTAACGGCTGAATACTTGATGTGGAATCGGCGATTGGAAGCTTTCATGACGCTCACCTAAAGTCCAGACACGCTGTTACGCGATAGGTAGGCAGGGTTGTAGTATTTATCCGCCAAGCTTTGTTCACTCACTTCGCGGTACTCAATCACGGTTTTCTTTCTTGGTTGAATCTTATCGAGCAGGGTCATCGACATCACTGTTGGCAGTCCATCACGCACGCCTTCAGCAAACCACGCTTGTTTCGCCAGTTTACCTGAACGCAGGTACAGATCCGCTTTAACTGGAAACGCTCGGTCTGCTGTTAACCACAGATCAATCGACTGATAGCTGGCACCCTTAGTTTTCGCCGCGAGCTTTAGGTGATGGGTATCGAGTGTCTCGCCACTTGGCATCTCAACTCGTTGCTCAGCAACCCACTCACCTTGGTAATCTTCACTCCACGTCAGCGTCGAGATATCCCCTACCGAGGCTTCACCCAATAGCTTTTGCATCGGGGTAATACGAATGGGACGGCGAGATTTCGGCATCAGTAGCCAATAATTATCTTCTATCATCAGCATCTTTTGACCTGCCTCGACGGCTGATTTGAACACCACCAACGACTCTCGATTTGGTCTTGTATAGACGTTGTATTCACGGGTTTTGTCCAGTTGCTCGTCTTGATACAACGCCACTAAAGACACTACCTTAGAGGCTTGTGCGCTGTTCAACCGGTAACTATCCGCCTTCGCGATCATCTCTGTGACTTGTTGTGAATCAACTGCCCAGCTTGGCGTCGATGCTAGAACCAAAGCCAAAACAGAGCCCAACGCTAAAGCCAAGGTATTGAATGAATGAGTTAATTTAGACATAAACCAGCGCCTCCGTGATTGGCTTATTTACACCTTTTCGAGCAGAGAAATAAGCAGCCAGCAAACATATCGTCAGCACACCTAAAGTGGCGTAACCAACTAATTCCAGTGAGAAGTAAATGTTGAGTGGGTAACCTTCGGTTCTGCCTGGAGGTGGCGGCATTTGCACATCAATCACCAGCAATAACACCGACACTAAACCGCTCACTAGTGCGCCTATCGCACTGCCAATTACCGCCAGTAAGCCCGCCTCTTTTAGAAAACCCGCCACGATTTCAGAAGGGTAACTGCCAAGTGCCGACAAGGTGCCAATTTCACGAGTACGCTCGGTCACCGACATGGTCATGGTGTTAAACAACGACACAAACACTACCAATGCCATCACCGCGCCCATGATGCCGAAGATACGGTCGTAAAGATCTTTCACCTTGGTGTAGAAAAACGCGCGATCTTGCCACGGGGTGATCTCGATCTCTGTGCCTTGATCGCTTTGGCTCGCACTATTTCGATCTAAAGCTGTTTGGATACGCTGTTGAACGGTCGAGGTCTTGCTTGTCTCAAATAAGAACACCGACAAGGTACTGACTTTGTCTGAAGCCAAAAGCTCTTGAGCGGTGGTGATATGAACGTAAAGCTGACGCTTATCCAGCTCAGGCACTCCTGTCGAGTAAATACCCTGCACCTTAAAATCAAAAGCGTTCAATGCGCCGTCACTGGTGGTGGCGAGCAGTGTCACCCAATCATCAACCGCAACTTTGAGGTTGCGAGCAAGGTCGGTTCCCAGCATCACTTGTGGCTCTTGGCTGTCGTATCTGGGAGATTTCACATCAGAGAGAGTTTGACCGCTGCGCACGTCAAGGAAAGGTCCTTTCATGTCGAACTCGCGCTCATTAACGCCTGTTCCCATAAAGATGCTCGACTTGCTGCCGTTAGACACCAAACCACTAAAATAGACTCGCGGCTGCACCCCACGCACATTGCTGTCGCCAATAATGCTCTTGGTTAGGGCTTGAACATTGTCTAGACCATTGCTCAGCGGCATGTCTTCATCTTGCTCAAAATATCCCGGCGTACTCAAAGTAAGATGACCAGTATCGCGCGCGGTCGATTCACGCAGAGATTCATAGGTATAAAGCCCATAACCTCCAGCCGAGGTCAGCGCAAATACGGCAATTGCGATGATCAATACCGAAAGCAGACTACGGCGACCGTTTCTCAATAAATTAAGCCACGCCAAACGCACCGAGGTAGGAAGCAAAAAAGTGCTCATTCTTTGTGTTAACTTGCCCATGAGATTGCCTCCATTGCTGTGGCTTGTAGTGCCAGTTGACCATCGATAAGTTCAATGACTCGGTCACAACGCTGCGCCATTTTTGGGTCATGCGTTGCGACAATAAAGGTGGTGCCCATTTCATGGCCGAGCTCTTTCATAATGTCGATCACAAGGTTGGCGGTGTGACTGTCTAAGCTAGCGGTCGGCTCATCGGCAATGACTAAGCTTGGGTTGTGGATTAGCGCTCTGGCTATCGCGACACGTTGCTGCTGGCCGCCTGAAAGATTGTCTGGGCGATGATGTACATATTCGCCTAGCCCAACACGCTCCAACATCTCTTGTGCTCTGGTCTGCTGTTCTTGTTTCGAACATTGGTTCAACATCAATGGGTAGGCCACGTTCTCAAGTGCCGTCATCACTGGAACCAGATTGAAGCGCTGAAATACAAAACCCAACGACTGACGGCGAAAGCGTGCAGCGGCGATTTGCTCTGTCGGATACGGTTGGCCATCAATATTGATCTGTCCTCGATAGCTCATATCCAACAAACCAAGAATATTCAAAAGTGTGCTTTTTCCAGAACCCGACGGGCCACACAACGCCACCATTTCACCGCGCTGGATATGGCCATCGACCCCGTTTAATGCATCAACACGTTGACCGCCTGTGATATATGCTTTGCCGATATCTTTAAATTCAATCATCCCGTTTTCCTCTGATTACTAACCAACTGTTTAGCTTCCATGCCCTTTATTTCGCTTTCGCTATTAGGGCCTTCGCAGTCATCGTTTCGATGTTGTCGGCATCGGCCGTTTCCATTTGCTCTAGCCACGCTTGTGCTTGCGTTAGGTCTTCAGCACGAATCGATGCCTCAATCGCATAACGGTAAATCCACGATGTCACAGCGAAATGCTGTTGCTGGAAAGCATCTTCAGCCAATAGCGAGAGGAACAGGTCATAACCACGATCGAAATGATTAAACATGTCTGGCAGAGAGGTGTAAGTAACGGCGGCCATTGCGCGAGTTAGGTAAGAATCTGGCAGCCCTTGAACACGGGGTTGTTCATGAATTGGTTGGTCTTCGTCTTTCAGCAGCACCAGTGATTTATCAATGGTTGATAAGCCTCTCTCCACATACTTCATCTTGTTCCAAGGTAAGAACGCATCACGCCCCATCAGGGTTTCTGTGCTTCCTAAATAAACTAAAGTCAGTGGCGTAGCGCCGTCTTGTTGCAGCGTGTCATTAAGGCGTTCATAAGCCACCTCAACCAAGTCTTCATTGCCTTGCGCCGCTTGGTTGTAGATATCGAGCACGTCTGAACTCGGGTTGGCCTGCACCAAAGTGGGTGCGAATGAAACAAGTGCAATCAGTAATGAACGCTTAAGCACAGAAGTTGTAGAGCCTGAATTAAATGAGTGTGAAGTAGTCATGATTTCTAATCCCTTTCAAATGTTGACGTTGAAAGGTTAACTAGAATTTGTCGTGCAGTTTTACCAATGCGACGAATGGTAATTATAAGGAGTGAATGGTTGAGAGGCGGTGTGAGTGGGGTCTCAACCTTATAGGAACTAGACGAACACTATTCGCATAATTAGCCATAGTTACCTCCCCCTCTAACTCCCCCTCAATCTGGGTTCATCAATATCTCTAGATCTTTAGCAGAGGGGGAGAACTTTCTTTAGCACTGAACATATATCGACACTTTTAACGATCGATGTTCTATTCCTCCCCTCTCCACGATCAGCAAGGGATCTACATATGAATCAAGGGGAGGCTAGGAGGGGATTTATTTTGGATTAACGCACTCGGCAGAGCTCAAACCAAAAAAATAGCCGCTAATCCGCGGCTATTTTTAGTTATCTAAACGAAGTTCCTATTACTTCGATCTTTCTACTTCTTTGTCTCTTCAACCACGGCTTTCATCAATACTGATGTATCCATGCGGCCTTGTCCTTCGGCAGACAGTGCCTTGTAGGCGTTGTTGGTCTTTTCAGTCAGTGGAAGCTGGATGCCTTGGCGCTCAGCTTCATCTAGACAGAAACCTAAGTCTTTGATCATCCAATCAATTGCAAAGCCAAAATCGAACTTGTCTTGTGCCATTGTGGTAGCACGGTTTTCCATCTGCCATGAGCCAGCAGCGCCGTTTTTAAGGCAATCAACCAGAGTTGGGATATCCAAACCTGATTTTTCAGCAAGCACTAAGCCTTCAGATAAGCCATTCAACACTCCTGCAATGCAGATCTGGTTAACCATTTTCGCGCGTTGGCCTTGGCCGACTTTACCCATAAGAACTGACGACTTACCGTAAGCTTCGAACACAGGTTGAAGGTCGTTGAAAAGCGCTTGTTCGCCACCACACATGATGGTTAGCACGCCATTTTCTGCGCCCGCTTGGCCACCAGATACAGGTGCATCCATAAAGCGAATACCGGCTTGCTTCGCTGCCACTTCAAGCTCTTCAGACAGAACTGCAGACGTTGTAGTGTGATCGACAAGAATCGCGTTTGGCTTCATCGCTGCCAATGCGCCTGTTTCGCTGGTTGTCATGCTGCGTACGTCGTCATCGTTACCCACACAAACCAATACCACGTCAGCTTCCGCTACACACTCAGCCACAGATTCAGCCGCTTTACCTTGGTGTTTATCAGCCCAGCCTAGCGCTTTGCTGTGAGTGCGGTTAAATACCGTTACTTCAAAACCGGCTTTGACTAGATGGCCTGCCATTGGGAAACCCATAACGCCTAGCCCGATAAAACTTACTTTCATTTCTTTCTCCTTTTATTTGACCAAACCATCGCTATGAAAAGATCGAACACTCTCAATCAATGCATCAATAAGCAGGGTCAAAGCCTTTGGCTGATATTTTCTTTCTTTGTACACTAAATACGCTTGGCGATCACCCCGATGATACTCAGGGAGTACTTAAATCAGATTCATGTCGGGATAAGACGAACAATATAATGAAGTTCAGCGATAAATCGCGACCAGAGAACGCTTTGTCAGCCGTACATTATGGAACGATGATCAAGGAAAATCAGGTATAACGTTCATAAAAAAACCGAGCACTAGGCTCGGTTTTTTAATAACTGTTGTTACTGTAAAGATTACAGCTCAGCGTTGTGGTAAACCTGCTGAACGTCATCACAGTCGTCAAGCATGTCTAAGAACTTCTGGAACTTCTCAGAATCTTCTTCAGCTACTGGTGTAGTTGTTTGAGGAACGAAAGTGATTTCCTCAACGTCTAGCGTTAGCTCTGGGAACGCAGTGTTTAGTGCAGTCTTCGTTTTGAAGAACTCAGTCGTTGGAGCGAATACAGTGATAACACCGTCTTCTAGCTCAACGTCAGTCACGTCTACGTCTTCCATCATTAGCGTTTCTAGGATGATCTCGTCATCTTCGCCTTTGAACTGGAATACAGCTTGGTGAGCGAACATGTGAGACACAGTACCTTCAACACCGATTTTCGCGCCAGTCTTAACGAAACATTGACGAACGTCTTGGAAAGTACGGTTGCCGTTATCAGTTAGACAGTCAACGATTACACTTGTGCCACCTGGGCCAAAACCTTCGTAACGAGCTGGTTGGAAGTCTTCACCGCCGCCGCCATTCGCTTTATCGATCGCTTTTTCGATAACGTGTGCTGGTACTTGGTCTTTCTTCGCTTTAGCAATCAGGTGCTTAAGAGGTAGGTTCATGTCTGGGTCAGAGCTGCCGTTCTTAGCCAGTACGTAAATCTCTTTACCGTATTTAGAATAAACTTTAATTTTTGCGCCTGCAGTTTTCGCCATTGAGGCCTTGCGCACTTCAAAACTTCTTCCCATCGGGATCTTCTCTCTGATTCAATTAACGGTGCAAATTCTAGCAAATTACTGTGTCATTTCAATTCTACAGCACTGCTGGGCAAGGTTTGTCTGCGTTTATGCGACACCCATTACCCGTTTGTATTTTTCTACAGACTGTTCAAACCACACCTTTTCATCTGGGTCACCTAGCTTCATTGCTTCTTCAACAATGGCTTCAGGGCCACATTTCGCTTGCTTCAGTTTCCATACAAGAAACGATGCTTGCTTATCCAGTTCGATTTTATTTTTCTCACTGGGTGGAAGGAGTGAAAGGTTGATAGACATTATTAGCCTTCGTCTGTAATACGCTTGGCCGAGAAATATATCATAGAGCAGCCTCATAAAACCAATACTATGAGCAATAGTGGGGGTTGTCGGACGAGAAAGCAGCAAGTCGCTGATGCAGGTCAAGCTAGTTTGGGAAAGTGTGTTTGGCT
This sequence comes from Vibrio sp. 10N.222.52.C12, assembly GCF_041474215.1. Classification (NCBI taxonomy): domain Bacteria; kingdom Pseudomonadati; phylum Pseudomonadota; class Gammaproteobacteria; order Vibrionales; family Vibrionaceae; genus Vibrio; species Vibrio sp. 10N.222.52.C12. The sequence goes on along the minus strand of NZ_JBFRTR010000051.1, from coordinate 219 downwards.
AAAGAGCCGTTACAAGATAAAAAGTAGAGGGGTAAATGTTATCTTTGTATGGCCAATGCTGCTGCATTTCGAGAAAAGCAGCAGCATAACTAACACGCTTACTCTATATTAGTAAAAGCTTGGCAAGGGAGGTCTAAAGGAACTTCAAAAGTGACTCTATGAGCAATGTTTGATTCATCTAAGTTTTTAATACCGCCTCCGATAGGCGTTGTTGCCTAA
>NZ_JBFRTR010000050.1:0-62887 GCF_041474215.1 Vibrio sp. 10N.222.52.C12 | reverse complement strand
ATATTATTTTATTGTTCTGACAACCTACATTATGACGACATAAAGGAAACCCAATAATGAAGCTGTCTTACCTTAGCCTACTGACTGCCAGCCTTTTAGCCGCTCCCGCTCTTGCTTCTAATCACGATATTGGTCAACAGTTCAATCTTGACCCTGCAAAAGCACCAGCACAAAACTTCGATTTATCTAAATGGAAAATTAACTTACCGGAGCTGACGACTGAAGGGTCTAGAAAAGGTAAAACGCTGGAGATTGGTAAAAAGGAACTGTCGAATGTAGACACGCCTTACGTTCACCCTAAATGGTTCTACACGGATGCTGAATCTGGTGCGATGGTGTTTGTGGCTCCGAATACAGCTCCAACGACGCCAAACAGTAAAAACACGCGTAGTGAGCTAAGAGCGATGCTAGCGGATAGCTACTCTGCGCCGAGCAACAACTTCGCGATTTCAAGCCATAAGAACGCGGAAGAGTTTGGCTCTATCGGTGGCCAGATGACGGCAACACTTTCTGTTGATCAGGTGAGCACCAGCGGTAATTATAAGAAAACCGGTGCATTCTCTGTGGTTATTGGTCAAATCCATGGGTCGGATAATGAACCTCTGAAAATTGTTTACCGCAAATTGCCAGAGCATGAGCATGGTTCGTTAACGTGGAACTATGAGTTAAACCCGCCGACAGAGATGAAAAACGCGAAGGATGAAAACGGAAAGAAACTTCGTAAAGACATTCGCCATGATGTATTTGGTCAATACAATCTGAAAAAAGGCAGCTCGGACCCTGCTGATGGCATCAAGCTAGGTGAAGTGTTCTCATACGATGTGAATATCAAAGATAACATCATGCACTTAACCTTTACTAAGAATCCAAACTCAGCCGATCCTATTGTGAAGACGTATGATGTTGATTTGGCCAAGGGTAAGTATCAGGGGCATGATATCGACCTTGGTTATGGACAGGACTGGATGTACTTCAAGGCGGGCGCATACAATCAATGCAACACTAAGAAGTCGAGCTCAGCCTGTGAATGGCGTGGTATGGAAGCGGGTGATTACACTCAAGCGAGCTTCTACCAGTTAGTGCTCAACCAATAATATGGCTGAATCAGTCACCATTTGAACAATATTTAACTGATTAATATCTATTTGAAAAAGACCTTCCACATGAAGGTCTTTTTTTATGGCATCTGGAATAGGGTTGAGGTTTCAATGTGGCGACAAATGCGAGAGTTTCTCAACATTGGAGCCTTAATTGGCAAGGGATCGGTCACTTTTTACCTTTATGTAAAAAGATACGGGAAAAAATAGATTTTTTTTACTTATTCCCTTGAAAACCAGTTTGCAGCCCTTATCTATGGTGCATACGAAAGCAAATTACATTTGCACTTTAATTTTGTGTCTTAGGGTTGATTCCCTGATTACCACCCCCACATATGTGGGTATAGCAAAAAACTAAATAATATATATTCGGAGATGGCCTGATGGGTAAAATCATTGGTATTGATTTAGGTACTACTAACTCTTGTGTTGCTGTTCTTGACGGCGACAAACCACGCGTAATTGAAAATGCTGAAGGCGAACGCACAACAGCATCAGTAATCGCATACACAGAAGGCGAAACGCTAGTTGGTCAACCTGCAAAACGTCAAGCTGTTACTAACCCTCAAAACACACTGTTCGCTATCAAGCGTCTAATCGGTCGTCGTTTTGAAGATGAAGAAGTTCAACGCGATATCGAAATCATGCCTTTCAACATTGTTAAGGCTGACAACGGTGATGCATGGGTAGAAGCGCAAGGCCAAAAAATGGCTGCTCCTCAAGTATCTGCTGAAGTTCTTAAGAAAATGAAGAAAACAGCTGAAGACTTCCTAGGCGAAGAAGTAACTGGCGCAGTAGTAACTGTTCCTGCTTACTTCAACGATGCTCAACGTCAAGCAACGAAAGATGCTGGCCGTATCGCTGGTCTAGATGTTAAACGTATCATCAACGAACCAACTGCTGCTGCTCTAGCTTACGGCCTAGACAAGCAAGGTGGTGATCGCACTATCGCTGTATACGACCTTGGTGGTGGTACATTCGATATCTCTATCATCGAAATCGATGAAGTAGAAGGCGAGAAGACTTTCGAAGTTCTTTCAACTAACGGTGACACTCACCTTGGTGGTGAAGATTTCGATAACCGCATGATCAACTACCTAGTAGATGAGTTCAAGAAAGAGCAAGGTATCGACCTTAAAGCTGATCCACTAGCAATGCAGCGTGTTAAAGAAGCAGCAGAAAAAGCGAAAATCGAGCTTTCTTCTACTACTCAAACTGACGTAAACCTACCTTACGTTACTGCTGATGCGACTGGTCCTAAGCACATGAACATCAAAGTGACTCGTGCGAAGCTTGAGTCTCTAGTTGAAGACCTAGTTCAACGTTCTCTTGAGCCACTAAAAGTTGCTCTAGCGGATGCTGACCTATCGGTAGGCGAAATCACTGACGTTATCCTAGTTGGTGGTCAAACTCGTATGCCTATGGTTCAAGCTAAAGTAACTGAATTCTTCGGTAAAGAGCCACGTAAAGACGTGAACCCTGACGAAGCTGTTGCAATGGGTGCTGCTGTTCAAGGTGGTGTACTAGCTGGTGACGTTAAAGACGTTCTACTACTAGACGTTACTCCTCTATCTTTCGGTATCGAAACGATGGGCGGCGTGATGACTAAGCTTATCGAGAAAAACACAACTATCCCTACTAAAGCGGATCAAGTGTTCTCTACAGCTGAAGACAACCAAAACGCAGTAACTATCCACGTTCTTCAAGGTGAGCGTAAGCAAGCGACTTACAACAAGTCTCTTGGTCAGTTCAACCTAGAAGGTATCCAACCAGCACCACGTGGCATGCCACAAATCGAAGTAACATTCGACCTAGATGCTGATGGTATCCTGAACGTATCTGCTAAAGATAAAGCAACAGGTAAAGAGCAGAAGATCACTATCCAAGCATCAGGCGGCCTGTCTGAGGAAGAGATCGAAGCAATGGTACAAGAAGCAGAAGCTAACAAAGAAGCGGACAAAAAGTTCGAAGAGCTAGTAACTGCACGTAACCAAGCTGACCAAATGATTCACGGCACTAAGAAGCAAGTAGAAGAAGCTGGTGAAGCTCTACCTGCAGACGAGAAAGCTAAAATCGAAGCGGCTATCACTGCACTAGAAGAAGTTAAGTCTGGTAACGATAAAGAAGCTATCGACGCTAAAGTTCAAGAACTTATGCAAGCAGCTCAAAAGCTAATGGAAATTGCTCAACAGAAAGCTCAAGCTGAACAAGCTGGTGCTGACGCTGGTGAACAACCTAAGCAAGACGACGATGTTGTAGACGCTGAGTTTGAAGAAGTTAAAGAAGACAAAAAATAATTTCGTCGCAGAGTAGCCTGATTTCGTTATCGGAAGTGTCCACCTACTAACGTAGGCTCCGCGCTTCCACTTAGGACTCAAGCTATCTGCTTAGAAATTTGTCTCAAAGACTTATTATTGCGGGCGTCAGAGGTAACTCTCACGTCCGTAAATTTGTATTTAGACTTGTCGATCTAGATAATAGCTTTATTCGGCATTTCAGCCGGCAGAACTTTTATCTAGATTGATACACAGACTACTGAAGTGATCATTCGGTAGTAGCAATTATTTTGGTGACCTAGAACATGTCAAAACGTGATTTTTACGAAGTATTAGGCGTAAGCCGCGATGCATCAGAGCGCGATATTAAAAAAGCGTACAAACGCTTAGCGATGAAATTCCACCCGGACCGTAACCAGGGTGATGAGACCGCAGCAGATAAGTTTAAAGAAGTAAAAGTAGCGTACGAGATCCTAACTGATTCTCAAAAGAAAGCAGCTTACGACCAATACGGTCATGCAGCCTTTGAACAAGGTGGCATGGGCGGCGGCGGTGGTTTCGGCGGCGGTGGCCAAGGTGACTTCGGCGATATCTTCGGTGACGTATTTGGCGACATCTTCGGCGGCGGTCGTCGTGGTGGCGGTCAACAGCGTGCACAACGTGGTTCAGATCTACGTTACAACATGGAACTTTCTCTAGAAGAAGCGGTTCGTGGTGTTTCTAAAGAAATCGAAGTACCAACACTTGTAGAGTGTGATACTTGTGACGGCAGCGGCGCGAAAGCGGGTTCTTCTGCACAAACGTGTGGCACTTGTCATGGCCACGGCCAAGTACAAATGCGCCAAGGTTTCTTTGCGGTTCAACAGACTTGTCCTACTTGTAACGGTAAAGGCAAGATCATCAAAGACCCATGTAACTCATGTCATGGTCAAGGTCGCAAACAGAAGACGAAAACACTTAACGTTAAGATCCCTGCTGGTGTTGATACTGGCGATCGTATTCGTCTATCAGGCGAAGGCGAAGCGGGAGAGCAAGGCGCTCCAGCTGGCGATCTGTACGTACAAGTACACGTAAAAGAGCACAACATCTTCGAACGTGACGGCAACAACCTTTACTGCGAAGTACCAGTAAGCTTCTCTATGGCTGCTCTAGGCGGTGAAGTTGAAGTTCCAACACTGGATGGTCGTGTAAACCTTAAGGTACCAGAAGAGACACAAACGGGCCGTATGTTCCGTATGCGTGGCAAGGGCGTGAAAGGCGTTCGTGGTGGCGGTGTGGGTGATCTAATCGTTAAGCTAGTGGTTGAGACTCCAGTTAAGCTAAGCGCTCGCCAGAAAGAATTACTGCGTGAATTCGAAGAAACCTGTGGTGGTGAAGCGGCAAGCAAGCATAAGCCAAAGTCTGAAGGTTTCTTTAGCGGCGTTAAAAACTTCTTCGATGACCTAACCAAGTAATTAGATTGTTGATACTTTAAGTTGTTGATAAAGTTAAAAAACCTGCTCATGTAGCAGGTTTTTTTTGTATCTCAAACCTGGTTCTTTCTCTTTCTCTTTCTCTTTCTCTTCACCTGAAACCCTCATCACACTACATCCAGCAGGCTTCTGGGTATTCGACATTAGCACTGTCGAGAGTGAGCACTTTATGGTTTTGTCCATCGAAGCAGTTGTCTTTATCTTGACCTACTCCCGACTGAGGTGTTGCTGTAATCGTATAGGCAGCAGAAGCCGAACTGGTGACACTGAAAACAAAACGACTCGCTTCGGTATCGCAGATCAAACAATCGCTTCCCGAAACAATACCACTCCAGTCATAACCGCTGTCATAGGCTGCTTCTAGTTCTAATTGAATTCGAGCTATGTCAGCGAGTGCGCTAGTTCGATGTCCAGTCACTACGTGGTTGGTATAGCTCGGATAGGCGATAGCCCCCAAAATCCCAATGATGGCAACCACAATCAATAACTCGATCAATGTCATCCCTTTTACGCGCGTGTTGTTGCTGTTGCATTTATTTTTTCGAATCATCACGAGGACTTCCTTTTCACTTATCTGGCTATTTTTCCTTAGTGTTAGCATGTGCGCAAGGTTGAGTACGGTTGCTCAAGTTATTACATAGGAATTTGGGAAATGACTCGCGGGTTTACGCTATTAGAGCTGCTGATTACTGTAGTGGTGCTTTCAGTGCTACTGGCTGCGGCTGCCCCTAGTTTTAGTTCTTTGTTGGCTTCTTCTAAACTGCAGCGCTTAGCCCCTGAGGTTCATAGTTTTCTTATTACTGCCCGATCAGAAGCGGTCACCCGTAACCAAGAGCTTTATGTTTTGTTCTTGGTTTCAGGTGCCTTAGGTGGAACCGAAAGTTCTGATGGTGATTGGGATATGGTGTTGAGCAGTTCAACATTTTACGTTTCTGATAATGTACTTATGCATCTTGATGGTTCGGCATATAGAGGTATAAAAGTAGACTTTAATTTCTCCAATAGTACTTCAATTGCGATCGATAACGTCAGGGGACGTTTTCGAGACGGTAATGTTTCACTCGCCTCCACGAATGCGCTGTCGGATGTACTTTCAATCATCGCATCGAAAACGACAGGGCGGATCCGAATTTGCAGCAGTGACCCAAACAGCGATGGGCGCAATAGCATAGGTCATTATGGTTATGAGATCTGTGGCTAGGAGTGTTCAAGGTAGTACCTTGGTCGAAATGTTAGTGGCCTCTGTGATCGGTGTGATTGTTATCGGTACTATCGGCTCGGTATTTGTTACCAACCAACGTTTGAGTTCAGAAAAGAGCTTGGAGCTGCTCTTATCTCAGAACCTATTCGCTACTACTCAAATGATGAAAGAGGAGCTCTGGCGAGCCGGTTATGATGCAGACTCTGGACAATCAGTGAAGCTATCGGGCGCTGCCAATACGATTTATACCTTTCAATCCAGTGCCAGTGAATCTTACGTTGGTTTTGTTTATCGACAAAACAGCGCATCTTCGGCCTATCGAAACATTGTCTATCAATTTAAGGGTAATAAGCTGAACTATTGCCAAGAAGAATCTTCTTATTTATTAGATATCACTCAGATTACGTCATCTGGTTTGGGAGCAATGACATGTGAAAGTTTGTTTTTCGAAAAGCAAATAGAAGTAGAACTTTTTTTGGTTTCTGTAACTGAGTTATCTAACAGTCTGGCAACCTCGCAAAGAGTCGATATCGCTCTAGAAGCTTCTCTTGTGAATGCAGATGAAAGTCAGAGAGTAGTGACTTCAGTGGTACAAAGGAATTGGCAATGATGCGATTAAAGCAAAATGGAGCGGTAACACTACTTCTAGTCAGTATTCTATTGATTGGTGTGCTGATCGTTTCTCTTGGTAGCTTTAAAACCACTTTTTACCAAATAAAGCGTGCTCAAAACGAGGTTCAAGCTCGCAAAGAACATTGGACCGCCGAGGGGGGATTGGAGTGTGGTCTAAGCGTTATTATTGAAAACAGCAGTACCGCGATCCCAGGTGATCTCCTGGATTCCTGTAGCAACAAGCTTTCTTCATTAGATAAATCATCCGATAACGCTAATATCCTTGTCTCAACCGCCAACAGAACATCGATTAATAAAGAAATTCGATTTTCTAATGATTCGGGTTTGGGGGCCATACAAGCAATATCGGCTCTCGAAATTATTTCCGAGGACATCATGGATATCGACCCTGAACTCAGTGAAACCAGTAACAACGGTGTATATGAGTGTGTGGCAGTTCGGTTTTTCGACTCTGTTATACACACCAAAGGTACAGGGGGGAGCTTAACCACCGTTTCTAATCCTGAGAATGCACCTGCAGATTTTAGCGCTTGTAAAGATGCGGTAACTGACTTGAGTGAGAGCGCAACGATTACCGCATCGGGTAGTGATCCTAGCGGTGCTTTTATGAGTGATTACGTTCATGACACCAATCTAAATGGTTTCGAAAACTACTTCGGGGTAAAGAAAACAACGGACAATATCAACGCCCTTAAAAGTAATGAATATGAGGTAATAAACCTATTAGAGACGGATTCTCACGGGAATACCGTGCATGTAGATTTCGATTCAAACACAAATAAATACGTGGGCAAGGAGTGCAGTACTCGAATCAATGATGCCTTTTCAGCTGGTAAAACTAAGGTGTGGGTCATTGGGGACTGTGTAGTTTGGCACCCAGCCATTAATATTGTGGATAGTGCAGGAACGATCACACCACGATCTTTAGTGGTCGAAAATGGGATTTTCGCAAATGGAAACGCCAGTGTACTTGATGGTGCTTTTTATCACTTGAATGACATGAGTGTCTTCAAGGACGCTTCAGGTGCTGAAAACAACACGGACTTTCTTGCTGATAGTTGGGATAAGTTACCAGCAACGATGGATTACTCTTTATTGGTTAAAGAAAATAGTACCTATATAGCTAACGCTTCCTTCTTCCCTAAAGGAGGCATATTTTTGGATTCAATCGGGGGGCTTTCTACGATTAAAGGCTCGATGAATCTAGATTATCGAGGAGAATACAACCCGCATGATGAACCTGTCGAAATACAGTGGAAAAAGGGCTCATGGAGTGATTTCTAACCAGCGTGGTTTTAGTTTACTTGAAGTACTTATCTCTTTTCTACTGGTGGGCGTGGCCGCGTTAGGCATGGTCAAGCTGCAGACCTACACTGAGCAGAAAGCCGACTATGCGATTCAGAGTATCGAAGCGCTGCATTTTGCTGAAAGGCAGATGGAGTATTATCGAACTCGGGCGTCTAATGCGAGTGGGGCGGTAGGTTTAATTCCTTTTTCAGAACTAAATCAGGCGAGTCATTGTCTCAACACAGCAAGTTCAGATCCTTTATCCGGTTTGTCGGGGTCTGCCTATGCCATGACTTGTGAAGTGACTAATGCAAACGGTGCTCTGTCTAGCGCATTAAAAAGCATTACTGTCACAATTGCATGGCAAGATCGTATGAACCACGCACAAAGTATTTACCTCGAAACTATGCTCTCCAAATACAGTGAGTTTGATTGACCCTCAAGCAAACGTTTACTGCATGCCAAGGCTCATGCTACCCCTTTTACTGATAATTTTCACTCCTCGGACATTGTTTGCGTGCTAGTTAAAACTCTGTATATGGAATGGTGTTTTTTGTGTTTTTATATTGTTGTGGTTGTATGGTATTTTTGCAAAATATGTCTCCATTTATGGAAAGTTAGGTGGAATCTTGTGCTTTTTAACAACGACTTTAATAGAATATGTGCTGTACCAATAGGCCGTGGTCAAAACTTATATTAGGCCTAAACAAAACAACATCACATATGGAGTTACAATGAGTAACCAAGCCGTAAAAAAAGCACCATCGACTGAGAAGATCAGTGGTATGGACCGCTTTCTAAACTTCATTGAACGCGCCGGCAACAAAATTCCAGATCCAGCAATCCTGTTCTTCTGGGCTCTAGTTATTGTATGGGTAGCATCTGCACTTTTATCGAATCTTTCATTCGACCTAATCAACCCTCAAACGGGTGCTGCTCTAGAAGTAAACAACCTATTAACTGGTGAAGCGCTTGCTAGCTTCCTAGCGAATATGGTTACCACGTTCACAGGCTTCGCACCGCTAGGCATCGTACTTGTTGCTATGCTAGGTGTTGGCGTTGCTGACTCTTCAGGCTTCATTACGACTGGCCTTAAGAAGATGCTGAACTTCACGCCAGCTAAGCTATTAACGCCAATGCTAATCTTGGTTGCTATCGTGTCTCACACAGCAGCAGATGCAGGTTACGTTCTAGTAATCCCTCTTGGCGGTATCATCTTCCACGCTGCGGGTCGTCACCCTCTAGCGGGTATTGCAGCAGCGTTTGCTGGTGTATCAGGTGGTTTCTCAGCGAACTTTATCCCTTCAGGTATTGATCCGCTACTAGCTGGTTTCACTCAAACAGCGGCAAACGTTCTTGACCCTGCATATGTGATCAACCCTCTAGCGAACATCTTCTTTACTGGTTTGTCTTCAATTCTAATTGTGGCAATTGGTTGGTACGTTACAGAGAAAATTATCGAGCCTCGTCTTGCTAATACGCCTGTAGATGAAGATGCAGAACAAGCACCTGATCTAGGTACGTTCACAGCCATTGAATCTAAAGCATTCAAATTCGCTGGTTGGGCAATGGTTGCCGGTATTGGTCTGCTTATCGCGGCTCTAATGCCTGAAAACTCAGCACTTCGTTCACCTGAAGGCGAATTAACGGCGTTCTCAGCACCAGTAATGAAGTCTATCGTTCCTCTGATCTTCATCCTGTTTATTATTCCGGGTATCGTCTACGGCCGTGTAGCGGGTACATTCAAGAATAGTAATGATGTTATCAAAGCAATGTCTGAGACGATGGCAACGATGGGCGCATACATTGTAATGTCGTTCTTCTGTGCTCAGTTCCTATCTGCATTCGCTCAATCAAACATCGGTACTATGCTGGCACTTTACGGTGCTGAAGGCTTGAAAGCGATGGACCTTCCAGGTGAAGCAACGGTTGTTGGTATGATTCTACTAACGGCTGCAGTTAACCTTCTTGTTGGTTCTGCTTCAGCTAAGTGGGCACTGATTGGTCCTATCCTAGTTCCAATGCTAATGGTTGTGGGTATCTCTCCTGAGCTATCTCAAGCGGCTTACCGTGTAGGTGACTCAGTGTCTAACATCATCTCTCCACTAATGGTGTTCTTCCCACTGGTTGTTGTTTACTGTCAGCGCTACGTTAAGTCGACAGGTATCGGTACTCTAGCTTCTCTAATGATGCCATTCTCGATTGCGATGTTAATCGGTTGGTCTATCTTCTTGCTAGCTTACTGGGCTCTTGGTATCCCACTAGGTATCCAAGCACCTTACACTTACACAATGTAAGATTGAACTAAGCAAAACTAAGCTTTATTCATTGCTAAGCCCGCACCGAAATGTGCGGGCTTTTTTTCGCTATTTTTTCCGTTTTTTATATCCAAGGTTTCTATATCCAAAACTTTTTATATTCAAAATAAAGGCACTCAGCTTATACTCCGGATTACGGCTAATTGTTGGCCGGTAAATTTAGGAAATCCAAGCCACATGAAAATTCTGCTTTTAGTAGGGTTAATTGTTTTAAATGGTCTGTTTGCCATGTCTGAGATTGCATTGGTAGCAGCAAAAAATAGTCGGCTGAAACGCTTAGCCGAAAAACACCGCTCCGCTCAGGTTGCTCTTGATCTCAAAGAAAACCCAACCCGCTTCCTCTCTACAATCCAAATCGGTATCACGGTAATCGGCCTACTCAGCGGGATTGTGGGTGAGGCGACGCTATCGGCTCCACTAGCCGTTCAACTTGAACTGTGGGGACTAGACCCAACACAAGCGAACATCTTGTCTACTGCGGTTGTGGTGGTAGGTATTACTTATTTCGCTATCGTTGTCGGTGAGTTGGTACCAAAGCGTTTTGCTCAGTCTCAAGCTGAAAACATTGCTGTGTTAGTCGCGCTGCCAATCTTCTGGTTATCTAAAATCGCGACGCCGTTTGTGTTTGCGTTGTCGGCTTCAACGGAAGGTATTCTTAAGTTGATGGGCCGAGGCGGTGAAGAAGATAGCGTTACCGAAGATGATATCCATGCACTTGTGAAAGAGGGCTCAGAATCGGGTGTGATTGAACGCGGCGAACAAGAGATGATTCGTAATATCTTGCAGCTTGATGATCGTCTTGTGAGCTCATTGATGACTCCGCGTCGAGACATCGACTTTCTGGATGTCGACCAACCCGTTGAGCAGATATTAAAGAAACTGCGTTCATCAAAACACAGTGTGTTTCCATTGTGCCAAGATCACCTCAATAAAGTGGTGGGTACAGTGTCAGCCAAAGCCTTGCTGAATCAGGCGGGCAATCTAAGCATTCAAGTGATCATGGGGCTGTCTCGCTCGCCGATCTATGTTCCAGAATCGATGAAAGCTCTGCGTCTACTTGGCTACTTTAAAGAGTCGGGCACCGAGATGGCATTCATTGTCGACGAGTATGGCGATGTTCAAGGTCTTGTGACTCATTACGATATTCTTGAGGCGATTGCTGGCGAGCTATCGAATAATCCGAACGATCTTTGGACCGAGCAAGTGGAAGACGGTTTGTTGGTGGATGGATTGATTCCTATCAGTGAACTGAAGAACCGTTTAGAGCTATCGGATTTTGAGGGCGAAAGCGAGAGCTTCCAAACGTTGAATGGCCTTGTGACTTGGTTAATAGGGCGCTTACCGGATGCAGGCGAAGTTGTTCAATACCAGCAGTGGCAGTTTGAAATTATCTCTGTTGAGAATAACCGTATTGTGAGCATCAAAGCGACGCCAATAGCCGGTGACACAGAAGACGCTAATAGCTAACAGTTCGACCAACCAGCAAGCGGCAATGGTTCATTGTCTCTTGTTGTCTTAACCTCTTTATTGTTCATTATCACGAAGATTAGGTATGCTTCACCGCATACCTATTTTCGTTTTTATCCTTTGTTTTCTGGAGTTCCCTTTGTCAGACCATCAATTCACCCCTCAAGATGAAATCTTCATGCGACGCGCCATTGAGGTAGCTAAGCAAGCAGAGAGCGAGGGAGAGGTTCCTGTTGGTGCAGTATTAGTAAAAGATGGGGAGATTATCTCTGAAGGATGGAACCGTTCGATTGGCAGCCACGATGCTACGGCACACGCAGAAATTGAAACCTTGCGTAAAGCCGGTCAAGCCTTAGAAAACTATCGGCTACTCGATACCACTTTATACGTTACGCTAGAGCCTTGCCCAATGTGCGCAGGTGCCTTGCTACACAGCCGAGTAAAGCGCATTGTGTTTGGTGCTCCAGACTTAAAAGCAGGCGCTGCAGGTACAGTGTTGAATTTGTTTGAAAGCCAGGCCTCATACCACTATGCCGACGTTGAACATGGTTTGTTAGAGGAAGAGTGCCGTGAGCAATTACAAGCGTTTTTCAAGCGTCGTAGAAAAGAGATAAAAGAGAAGCGAAAGCAAGAACGTCTGTTGGAAGAGCAGCGTTTAGAAGCAGAGATGAAGGCTGGCAATAAGAAATAGCAGCGTACTTTCGGCACTCTCTATCGCAAGAGTGCCAAGCAAACTGACTGAGTAACTACATTTACTCAGCAATCATCTGCATGAAAGCGCGATTGCGCCAAATGATCTTCTTCTTATTATTTGAAAGCATACGCTTACGACGGTTTGCAGCAACGGTCTTATCAAGGCGTTTCGATTTCAGTTTCTTCATCATTTCAATGATTTCCTATTTGTCGTCTGACTTTTTAGTTTGGACTAACGATTTAATTATAGTGTTATTCGTTTGTTTGGCCTGTCGCACGCTTGGCTTAAATAGAAGAGCAGTTCTAGTCTAAAGCCAGCATTGCAGTGCAACAGAGCATAATCTTGATTGTGGTGTGCCGTTATAAGGTTCGATTGTTACTGCAATATGACACTCTAGATCTCATCATCATTTTCTTGCCTGCTTCCCTTATCCCTTAGTGACGAAAGAAGAGTCGAAAAAAGACAATAAAAAAGAGCAATGCTAGATGGCATTGCTCTTTTGGGTTTTACTGTGAAGGCTCAGAACTGCTTACTGTCGATTCAGCAGCGCTAATGCTTGATTCAGCACTAGAAGTCTCTAAAGGTGGGATGACAATCAAACCCTCAAGACTCTCTTCTTGTTCTTTATTACGCTTATTTACATGGCCGATGATGCTTTGGTAATAACGGCGAATGTTCTCAACGTAATTTCTAGCTTCATCACCACGCGCATAGCCGTAGCGAGTTTGGCTGTAGTACTTCTTCTGTCTTAACAGAGGCAGTCTGTCTTTCACATCGCCCCAAGCATCGGGATCGCCACCTTGTGCCTTCGTGAGGCGACGCGCGTCCATCATGTGCCCGTAACCGACATTGTATGAAGCAAGTGCAAACCAGATCTTTTCGTGTTGAGTTATTGAATCTGGTACTCGGTTCACGATACGACGCAGGTACTCAACACCGCCTTGTACCGACTGGTTCGGGTCGAGACGGTTGGTTACCCCAACACTCTTCGCGGTGGGCAGTGTCAACATCATCATGCCACGAACACCCGTTGGTGAGCGTGCAACAGGGTTCCAGTGTGATTCTTGGTAGGCCAAAGCGGCAATCAAGCGCCAATCAAATTCTTGAGAGTACCTTTGAAATAGCGGCGACCATTTTGGCAACTTGCTGTCCAGTGCGCGGATAAAGGCACGAGTATCAACGTAGTCAAAAGTGCCGATGTGGCCGATGTATTTCTCTTCTAGTGAAGCCAGTTCACCAGACTGTTTTAGGTTACCGAAGAACTCAATCAACAGAGCATAAAGGCTTTCATCTTCAGACTTCTGCAAATACCAAGAGATAGGTTGGTCTTCTGTCAGTTCAAAAGCCAAAGCTACGTCTGGGTATAAACGTTGTGCCAGTGACAGCTCAATTGAGTCCGCAACCGTAAATAAGCGCTCGCCAGTCGATACTTCTTTGAGCAGGTCGTTGATATCAGCATTGCCGACCGCATCATAGATAAAGTCATCGTGTGTTTTCTGCAGCTGCTTTAGTGTTGGCTCAAAGTGTGAGTCTTTCACCACAACCAAAGATGGCGTTAATGTGTCAGTAGACGCCGCCTCTTCTGATTCAGTTTGTGCTTTAACAAAGTCAACCTGACGCTCATTCTCGAAATTGATCAGTTGTTCAAGGTTTCTCGGTCGCCACTGGCCTTTTTTGTATACGACCTGTTGGCTTACGTAGTAATAAGCAGGTGCGGCGCGATAAGCTCGTGTCAGTTTGTTGTTTTGCGTTAAGCCGGTCGCGATAAGATCGATTTCGCCTTTCTGCAGTGCAGGGAACAAGCCAGACAAACGGTAAGCGGGTTTAACCTCAAGCTTTACACCAAGCTCCTGCGCAAATTCACGAGCTAATTCGTAATCCAAGCCAGCAGGACCATCAGGACCGATGTAATAAGAGAGTTGGTTATTTAGGGTGCCGACACGAAGAACGCCACGATCTCGTATCTGCTCAAGGACACTTTTAGGTTCAGATTCAATCTGGCATCCAGCCAACCCAAATAGGGCGATGGCGAGCAGAAGGAACTTAGACGAAAAGATGAGCGTAAATTTAGGCATCAAAATGAAATCTCGAAAAGTGGAAGCTCCTTTATACCAAACCCCGCAAGGCTGGCAAAGCAGGTTTAATTAAACAGTTGTAAAAGTGGTGATAAATGCAGCAAAAGTACCATTTACGCAGAAAGATAAAAAAAATCACGCAAACGGTTGCTTTTGGTGTTACGTCACAAAAAGAAATGCTTTATAATGCGCTCGCATTGAAGAGGTGGGATCGGCATAGGTTTTTAAACCTTCGGGAATAGCTTCGAAGAAAACAGTTAGGTTTTTCCTTTAACCCACTGAATTTATTCCAATACTACCTTAATCAACTGCATAAGAGACGTAAGCACATGAGAATTTTGCGTGGCTCCCCAGCTCTATCTGAGTTTCGTGTTAACAAGCTTTTAGAGCTTTGTCGTGAATTAAGCTTACCTGTAACAGGTATTTACGCTGAGTTTGCCCACTTTGCTGATCTAACGGCAGACCTAGATGAGTCTGAAGTTGAGAAGCTAGAAAAGCTACTGACTTACGGTCCAACGATTGAAGAGCATGAACCTGAAGGTTTACTGCTGCTTGCAACGCCACGCCCAGGCACTATCTCGCCTTGGTCTTCAAAATCAACAGATATCGCACACAACTGCGGACTGGCTAAAGTGTCACGTCTAGAGCGCGGTACTGCTTTCTACATTGAAACCTCTGCTGAACTTTCTGAACTTCAACTTGTTGAGCTGAAAGCAATCCTGCACGACCGTATGATGGAAGTGGTTTTCACTGACTTCGAATCAGCGGCGGCACTATTTACCGTTGCTGAGCCTGCTCCTTATGCGGAAGTTGACCTACTAACTGGTGGACGTAAAGCGCTTGAAAAAGCAAACGTTACCCTAGGTCTTGCACTTGCAGAAGATGAGATTGATTACCTTCTTGAAAGCTTCACTGAGAAGCTAGGTCGTAACCCGACGGACATCGAGCTAATGATGTTTGCACAAGCGAACTCAGAGCACTGTCGTCATAAGATCTTTAACGCTGATTGGACTATCGATGGCGTTAAGCAAGAAAAATCATTGTTCAAGATGATTAAGAACACCTTTGAAACGACACCAGAACATGTTCTGTCTGCTTATAAAGATAACGCAGCGGTAATGACAGGTTCTGAAGTTGGTCGTTTCTTCCCAGATCCAGAAACTCGCCAGTACAGCTACCACCAAGAAAAAACACACATCTTGATGAAAGTTGAAACGCACAACCACCCAACGGCAATCTCACCGTGGCCAGGCGCATCGACAGGTTCAGGCGGTGAAATCCGTGATGAAGGCGCAACCGGTATTGGTGGTAAGCCAAAAGCGGGTCTTGTTGCTTTCTCTGTATCTAACCTTAAGATCCCGAACTTCGTTCAACCTTGGGAAACTGACTTTGGTAAGCCAAGCCGTATCGTTACTGCTCTGGATATCATGCTTGAAGGTCCTCTTGGTGGAGCGGCATTCAACAACGAATTTGGTCGTCCAAACCTACTTGGCTACTTCCGTACTTACGAAGAGAAAGTAAACTCTCACGCAGGTGAAGAAGTGCGTGGTTACCACAAACCAATCATGCTAGCTGGTGGTCTTGGCAACATCCGTGATGAGCACGTTCAGAAGAAAGAGATCCCGGTAGGTGCAAGCCTAATCGTTCTAGGTGGTCCTGCGATGAACATCGGCCTTGGCGGCGGTGCGGCATCTTCAATGGATTCTGGTTCTTCTTCTGAAGATCTTGATTTCGCTTCTGTACAACGTGAAAACCCAGAGATGGAGCGTCGTTGTCAGGAAGTTATCGACCGTTGTTGGCAGCTTGGTGATGCGAACCCAATCGCATTTATCCACGATGTGGGCGCGGGCGGTATCTCGAATGCTCTTCCTGAGCTAGTCGACGATGGCGAGCGTGGCGGTATCTTTAATCTACGTGACGTGCCAAACGATGAGCCGGGCATGAGCCCACTTGAGATCTGGTGTAACGAATCTCAAGAGCGTTATGTAATGGCGGTTGCTGATAAAGACATGGCAACGTTCGACGCGATTTGTAAGCGTGAACGTGCACCGTACGCAGTGGTTGGTAAAGCAACTGAAGAACGTGATCTGAAATTAGAAGATTCACACTTCGACAACACGCCAATCGACATGCCAATGGACATCCTATTAGGTAAAACACCTAAGATGCACCGTGACGCGAAAACGCTAAAAGCTAACAACCCTGCGATTGACCGTTCTGGCATCGAGAGGAACGAAGCGGTTGACCGTGTTCTTCGCTTGCCAACAGTCGCTGAGAAAACATTCCTTATCACCATCGGTGACCGCTCGGTAACAGGCCTTGTAGCTCGTGACCAAATGGTTGGTCCATGGCAGGTTCCTGTTGCTAACTGCGCAGTAACAGCGGCAAGCTACGACTCTTACCACGGTGAGGCTATGTCTCTTGGTGAGCGTACGCCAGTGGCACTTCTAGACTTCGGCGCATCGGCTCGTCTAGCGGTTGGTGAAGCAATTACTAACATCGCAGCGACCAACATCGGCGATATCAAACACATTAAACTGTCGGCTAACTGGATGTCTCCAGCAGGTCACCCAGGTGAAGATGCAGGTCTTTACGAAGCGGTTAAAGCGGTTGGTGAAGAACTATGTCCAGCTCTGGGTCTAACTATCCCAGTGGGTAAAGACTCAATGTCGATGAAGACTAAGTGGGAAGAGAATGGTGAGCAGAAAGAAGTAACGTCTCCGCTATCTCTTGTTATCACTGCGTTTGCACGTGTTGAAGATGTTCGTAAGACGATTACTCCTCAGCTTCGCACTGACAAAGGTAATACAAGCCTAGTTCTTATCGACCTAGGTAACGGCAAAAACCGTATGGGTGCAACAGCACTTGCACAGGTTTACAAGCAGCTTGGTGACAAGCCAGCAGACGTAGACAACGCAGCGCAACTAAAAGGTTTCTACGAAGGCGTTCAAGCACTTGTAGCGAACGACCAAGTTGTCGCTTACCACGATAAAGGCGATGGTGGTCTATTCGTAACGCTAGCAGAAATGGCATTCGCAGGTCACTGTGGTGTTAATGCAAACATTGAAGCGTTAGGTGAAGACACGCTAGCAGCACTGTTCAACGAAGAGCTAGGTGCAGTAATCCAAGTCCGTAACGACGACCTAGACGCAGTACTTTCTACTCTTGCAGCTAACGGTCTAGAAGCATGTTCTCATGTGATTGGCAGCGTTGTTGGTGAAGGGGAAGCATCAGATGAACTAGTGATTAAGTCTGGCGAGTCTGTAGTGATTGAACGTAACCGTACTGAACTACGTACTATCTGGGCTGAGACAACGCACAAGATGCAAGGTCTGCGTGATAACCCAGTATGTGCTGACCAAGAACACGAAGCGAAGAAAGACAACTCGGACCCAGGTCTGAACGTGAAACTGAGCTTTGACGTAAACGAAGACATCGCAGCACCGTTCATCAACACAGGTGCTAAGCCTAAGATGGCGATTCTACGTGAGCAGGGTGTTAACTCTCACGTTGAAATGGCAGCAGCATTCGACCGTGCAGGCTTCGAAGCAACTGATATTCACATGAGCGACATCCTAACAGGTCAAGCGGTACTAGAAGAATACAACGGCCTTGTGGCATGTGGTGGCTTCTCTTACGGTGATGTACTAGGTGCTGGTGAAGGTTGGGCGAAGTCGGTTTTGTTTAATGACTCTACTCGTGACCAGTTTGAAAACTTCTTCAAGCGTGAAGATACCTTCTCTCTAGGTGTGTGTAACGGTTGTCAGATGCTGTCGAATCTACGTGAACTTATCCCAGGTGCGGAGTACTGGCCACGTTTCGTTCGCAACGAATCTGAGCGCTTTGAAGCACGTTTCAGCCTAGTAGAAGTTCAGAAGTCAGATTCTGTATTCTTCAACGGCATGGAAGGTTCTCGTATGCCAATCGCTGTTTCTCACGGTGAAGGCCGCGTAGAAGTACGTGATAACGACCACCTAAACGCGATTGAAAACTCAGGTACGGTTGCTCTACGTTACGTTGATAACAACGGTAACCAAACGCAGCAATACCCGAATAACCCGAATGGTTCGCCAAACGCTATCACAGGTTTAACAACGACTGACGGCCGCGTGACAATTATGATGCCTCACCCAGAGCGTGTCTTCCGTACGGTTGCAAACTCTTGGTCTCCGGAAGGTTGGGGCGAGAATGGCGCTTGGATGCGTATGTTCCAAAACGCACGTAAGAACGTGGGTTAATTGAAAACGATTTAAACAGTGTTATCGGGACAATAACCACAAGCGCAGATCGAAAGGTCTGCGCTTTTTTTGGTGGTGAGTGTGGTGTAGGGATCACCGTATAGTGGATGTGTGTATAACAAACTTTTGGACATAAATGAGTTTTGGAAAATCAAACATTAGCAAATGACTAATAACTTCAGGTATGACAAATAACTAAACCTGATAGAAAAACTGCCACCAAAGAGCAAAAGACAAGACCTGACCCTATTGTTTTTTGTACGCAAAAAAACAGCAGTCAGTGATAGGGTTTAATCGCCAAATAAATTCTACGCAAACTACCATTTTCATGCCGGGCTAAATGACATGGTTCAGCATGCACTCCCAAGGGCCTCAAAGGGAAGATTGAGCACCTTCTGCCCATTTGGTCAGCTTTAAATCGTCCAAAATAAGCAGCACGCAAGGCACAACAATTGACGCTAGTAACGTAGCCGAGACTAAGCCAAACGCAATACTGGCAATTAACGGGATCAGAAATTGCGCTTGCGTACTGGTTTCGATTAACAGTGGAAGCAATCCTGCAAATGTGGTTAACGAGGTGATAAATATCGCTCTAAATCGGTCACGTACCGCCTCTCGACAAGCGTCTATCAAGCGCTCGCCTTGGGCGATATTCTTCTTAATAAAATTGACCAACAGAATGTTATCGTTAACGACGATACCCGCTAAGGTAGCAAAGCCAACCAAGCTTGGAATAGTCAAATCGAACCCCATGCCCAAGTGCCCCCATACCACACCAATCCAGCCCATAGGGATTGCCAGCAGCACAGCAATCGGTTGAGTGTAGCTTTGTAACAGGAACACTAAAATAAGATAAATCCCCACCACGCCAAGAGCAAAGAAGGTCGCCAGCGAGGAGCCCGTATCTGAGCTTTCTTTATCCTGACCTTGCGAGGTGAAGGTGATGTCTGGGAATTTGTGTTGAGTTTGCGAGACAAATTCGCTATTGAACTGCAGCATGATTTCACGCGCATTGGCAACCCGCGTATCGATATTGCCTTGCACAACCACAGTGTTCATCCCATTAATGCGGTGAATTCGCGAGAAGGCTTGTTTTCTGTCAAACGTCGCAACACTTGATAATGGAACTAGGGTTCCATTGCCTGCCGTCACCATCAAGTTATTCAACTCATACAGGCTAGCTTGGTGCGTAAACTCATCCAGTCTCACACTAATATCCACCAGCTCGCCTTGTTGGAAAACCGTCAGATCAGTACTGCCTTTTACCGCGCTGCGCAGCGTTTGAGCAATGTTGGAAGCATTAACTCCCATCACGCCAGCTTCATCTTTAAGGTTAACGTGAAATTCGGTTCTGCCCTCACGCAGATCGGTGGAGAGGTTATAGACACCGTCAAATCCCTTCAACCATTTCACCAGCGAGCGGCTGACTTGATTGAGCTCTTGTAACGACTCACCCTGAACCCGAATATCAATGCCATTGCCAGCAATGCCCCGTTCTTTATCGGTAAACTTGAGTGAAACCACATCCGCCGTAGGGCCTACTTTTTGTTTCCAATCTTGGATCAGATCTTTAATGCTCTGCTGCCTAAATTGCGCTGGCAATAGATCGGCACTGACGGTTGCCATATGCGGCCCCGACTCATTAGCATCAGCATTTGAGTTGAACATGATCGTGGTGCTCGCGACCAAAGGTTTTGAGCTTGGGTATTTCTCTGCGTATTCTTGGTTGAGTTCATCAAGCGCGTTTGAAACCTTCTCCACCACCGCCTCTGTCTGGCTCAGTAAACTGCCTTGAGGGAGCAAGATACGCGCCTGCAGCACATCACTTTCCAAGGCAGGCATGGCTTTGAATTTCAGCCAACCTGACGAAATGGAAGCGGTTGAAATCATCACCACCATCACCAATATCCCTACTGAAAGATAAGGTGCATTCATCGCCTTGACACTCACTGGCACAAAGAATCTGTCTCTGATGTTTTCAAAACCGGCAATGAACTTGTCCCGTATAGGATTAGAGCGAGATTCAGTATGGCTATGTGCCAAATGAGACGGCAAGATCAAGAAAGCTTCTATCAGACTAACAAGCAAGGTAATCAATAACACGATGGGAATATAGCGTAGTACTTCGCCCATCTTGCCTGTGAGAAACATCAGCGGCCCTATCACCATGATGGTGGTAGCAAACGATGCAATCACACCTGGGAAGACTTGTTTGGTACCTTCAACTGCAGCGTCAAACGCGGGTAGCCCTTGTTGCCTCTTGGCAGCGATGTTTTCTGCAATGATCAACGAGTCGTCCATTAGCAGACCAATCGCGACAATCAGCCCGACCAGCGTCATCATATTCAGGGTATAACCGAGAAGTTGTATCGCAAAAATGGCGCCAAGGAATGAAACCGGCAGCCCCATGGTGACCCAAAAGCTAAAGCGAATATTAAAAAACGCCCACAACATCAAAAATGCCAGTGCTAATCCCTGTGCGCCATTGCTGGTGAGGATTCTCAGACGCTCAATAATATTGGTGCTGGAATCTTGGGTGATGGTTAAATCGACGCCTTCAGGGGCTCTCGCCTGTTCTTTTTCAACGATGCTGACGATCGCATCTTTGACCGTTAAGGTATCTTGAAATTGCGTTTTGGACACCTGAAGCAAAGCGGCACGCTGACCATTGAACAGGATTTGATTTTCATCGCTAGTGAACTTCTGCTGAATAACGGCAACATCACCGAGGCGAACCTGAGTCCCCGTCTCACTGGATTTAATCACGATATTTTCGAAGTCTCTGACGTTGCTGCCTAAGTGGTCGAAGCGGACGCTGATCTCTTCCAAGTCATTACTAAATACGCCAGCAGGAGTGCTGATACTTTGCTGTTGTACTAGATTGGACAAGTCGGACACACTCAGGCCGTACTGCTGCAACTTCCACTGCGATACGCGAATTTCTATTTCTTGATCCGCAAAACCGCTCACGGTCACCTGAGCGATCAATGGGCTCTCTTTTAACTTGTGCTTAATTTGTTGGGCATAGAGATATAAGTCCCTATCTGACATATTGCCGGTAATCGCGACACTGGCCACCGTTGCCACTCGGTCCAGTTTCGACACCGTGATCTGCTCAACTCGATCCGGAAAATCACTGATGGCGTTAACCTGCTGTTGAATATCGCTGGTTAAAGTGTCAATGTCTTCATCATCGCCGATTTCCACATTGGCGATGACCAAACTCTCTCGGGCATCACAGCTTAACTCTTTAATTCCACTCAGCTTATCGAGAGAATCTTCCAACGGGTAACACACTTCTTCCATCATCTCAAAAGGTGACGCGCCCGGATAAACGATCCGAACCTCAATATTTTTGGTCGGCGTCAACGGAAAAGTGTCTTTCTGCAGTTTGGGCAAGGCAAAAGCCCCTAACAGCAGTACCGCCATCATCAGGACATTGGCGCCAGTGGTGTGCCGAGCAAAAAAAGCGATCATAATTTGCCCTCTTTCTGAATCGCGTTTAGGGCTTTAAATCCGCTCTGCGTATCCAACCAAAGGCCGATTTTCTCATCCGGTTGCGGTTGTAAAGCCATCCCCTCAACGGCGGGTGAAAGTTTACTTAGCACAACCACATCACCGAATTCCACGCCAGATTTGATCACCGCAACCTGCCCTTGGACGAAATCTATCCTGACAGGTTTGCTTTTCAGTTTACCTTCAGAGACAGTGTAAACTTTACCATCATGGATGGCGTTTATCGGTAGCAAGACTTGTTGCTCCATCATTGGTGCTTTAATCGTGACTTTAACGAAAGTCCCACGAATAAGTGGTGGCTTCTCCCCGGGAATGGCTTGCTGATAGGGCTGATTTACTTGTGCAACCAGGCTTTGGCTTTGAGTCTGAGCATCGATTTCACCGCCGGAGCGGCTGATCTCGGCAGGCCAAGTAATTACTTTATCGCCTGCTTGGAGCTCGACTGTCGCGCTCAAGTTGCTATGAACATCTTCGTCAAGCGAGTCAAAGCGATTGGAATTTCTTAGCGGACGCATTTTACCAAGCGGAAACTGCGCGCGAACCTCAACGGCATCGATGTCATCCGCTTTGAGCAGCAATTCCCCCTTGTTGACATACTCGGCGAGTCCAACCAAGGTTTCGACAATGCGAATATCAAATGGGGCTTTAATTACGGTTTGTTCGAGATCTCGGTTTGCAAGTGCTAGTTCCGTTTGCAAAACCTTTTGCTGCGCTTGATTAATTGCCAGTTGGTTTTTCTGTGTCTGGAGCTGTTGCTGGCTGCTGAGCAAGTCTTTGGTCGCGCGGTCTTTCTCTGTTTTGGAGATATGCCCGGTTTCACTCAATTTGATTGAGCGGGCATATTCTGACTGTTGTACCTCAAACTCTTTCTCTGCAATCTTGAGCGAATCGATAATGGTCTGATTCGTTAGCATTAGCACTTCAAGCTCAGCTTGCAAACGGGCAATAGTAAGTTGATAAGCGGTGGGGTCAATTCTAAGGAGTTCGCTGTCTTTGCGGATAATAGCACCCGTTTTGTATTGCTCAGAAACCCACACAACCGCGCCGTCAAGTTCAGACTGTGCCTGCCAGTCTTGAACAGACTCGGTATGTCCATATCCGATGGCAGAAGGTTGGATATTTCGCGGCTCGACTTTCAACACCCGAACCACCTTTTTAGCAGCCGTATTACTCGCATTAGGCGGTTCAGCCTTCATCCCTGGTGCGATCACCAATAACGCGATGCCCAACAAAACAGGAGGAACAAACAGAGCCCTTTGTAACCAGCTATACCTAGTCATAGCGATTCCCTTACTATATATTAGCTTTTCCTTAAGCAAAAGGTAGCACACCAACATAAGCGGATTTGCTTCCTTGATCTCAAAATAAGTCAGGCCTCACAAATGGAGGCCTGATTGAATTGAGCTACTGATTGTTTTTGCCTTTGCCCATGGTATTTTTGGGGTTCACCATGCCTTGATGAGCATTAAACTCTTGTTGAGAGATAGCGCGATCCGCGTTGCTATCTAACGAAGCAAAACTGTGGCTTTGATTGATATTTTTCAACGTACGTCCCTCTTCTGCTCGCTGGGCAATACGTTCTGAGCGTGCTTGATTGAACTCGGCTTCGGTTATCTTGCCATCACCATCGAGATCAAACTGTGAAAATACTGGGCGTGACATATTGTTATTCATGCCTTTATTCATTCCACCAGCCATTGCTCCGAAGGCAATAACGATACCGAGTAACGCGATTATCGTGCTTTTGATTTTCATGACGTTTTCCTTCTCTTTGTTTCACTACTTAAGAATATACTAATGTAAGTAAGATAACGTCATGTGATGTAAAGGTATGTAAAGATGGCTAAGTAGATATCGATTTATGTTCTTATCGGTTTGTAAGCGCAGCGCAACAGAAATTATGAAACTTCTGCCGCTAGTACTCTGGTAAGAGTACAGGCATAGCTATGTCCAAATGGTTTTCAAATTATCCCAAACTTTCAGCCACCGAAACCGAAAAGCCAATGATATAAAATCCCTAGTTTCGAAAAATATGGCGATTTTTAGACTTTCAGAGTGTTTTCGAACTTTTGCCCAGCAGTTTGCCTTGCAAATATCCAACAGACAAGGGATTACTTTTAGTAGGGTAAATACATGTTAACATTCTGTTAACTCTGACTGGTAGTGGGGCAATAATGATTCCCAGAACATACAAAAAAGCCGCTGGATTGAACCCCAGCGGCTTATTATTTTCTAGCATCTAGCATCTAGCATCTAGCATCTAGCATCTAGCATCTAGCATCTAGCATCTAGCGCTTAGATTAGTTGTTGCTGTGTAGTTCGCTGTTTAGCTCAACAGCAGACTTGTTCGCAAGACATTCAATTTGGCCAGTGATTGAGTTACGACGGAACAGAAGATCAGAAACGCCAGCTAGATCGCGAGCTTTAATGATCTCTACTTCGTTGCCTTCTTTATCTAACATGCGAACCTTAGTACCCGCAGTCACGTAAAGACCAGACTCAACCGTACAACGGTCGCCCATAGGGAAGCCAAGACCAGCGTTTGCGCCCAGTAGGCAGTTTTCGCCGATAGAGATAACCATCGTACCGCCACCAGACAGAGTACCCATGATAGAAGCGCCGCCGCCGATGTCTGAACCGTTACCTACAACAACACCCGCAGAGATACGACCTTCAACCATGCTCACGCCAGTTGTACCAGCATTGAAGTTGATGAAACCTTCGTGCATTACTGTTGTGCCTTCGCCTACGTGTGCGCCAAGACGAACACGAGAAGTGTCAGCAATACGAATACCTGTTGGTACTACGTAGTCCACCATTTTAGGGAACTTGTCTACGCAATCTACAGACAGAGCACGACCTGCAAGGCGAGCTTCGATTTGACGCTCAGCCAGCTCAGGTAGGTCGATAGGGCCTTCGTTTGTCCATGCGATGTTGTGCAGTAGACCGAAGATGCCGTCCAGTACCGTACCGTGTGGTTGTACTAGGCGGTTAGAGATAAGTTGTAGCTTTAGGAAGCCTTCAGCAACTGATGCTGGCTTCTCGTCAGTAGCAAGAACAACAAGAACAAGTGGCTGTTCAGACGCTGCCGCTTTTTCTGCGAAAGATGCGTTAGCTGCATCATCGTTTGCTGCGAATGCTTTCGCCAGTTCTGCGCTTTGTGCAGCAGAGATTTCGATAGCTTGGTTGCCTTCAGCGTAACCTGACACTTCAGCTACAGCTGCTACAAGAGCGTCGCTTGGGTTTAGAAGCGGGTTAGGGAAGAACGCTTCAATGATTTTATTGTCGCGATTTTTGGTTGCCGTACCGAAGGCTAGTGAAAAATAAGCCATGTTGAATCTCCATGTGTTGAGTCTTGATTTTGCTATTCCAAAACAACGGATCGAATAACAAGCGCTGCCGTTAGCAAAGTTAATTTAATTGCGTTCATCATAAAGAGAGCGCCCTCGTTATGAAAGGGCGTATCGGGATAAAGTCTGTAAAATGATATTGCTTGTCTTTTGAGAGATAGTTTTCATTATCCGGATATTATACCTCGCTCTTAAATATGGGCGTTCTTACTTAAGTAGCGCGGTGCCATTTCATTTCCATGCCTGACACTTATCTTTAGTCCATCCTCTTGTTAGCCGTATCAATAGAGTGAGTCACACTTTCTTTATAAGCTCATGTTTATTATCAGAATTATTCGACTTCTGTTGATTAATCGCTTGTGCCTACAGTTAGGGTAAATACTCAACTTTCCAGACATGTAATTAAGAGAACGATCACTAAAACCCTGCAAGATGTCAGTATATTGCCTGCCATAACGACATTAAAACGATTAATAAAGGATCTTCTATGAATTTTACTAAGTCTTTACTGGTGTTATCTATCGGCGTAGCGATGGTTGGTTGTGGCTCGGACAGTGACGATATCGCAGTGACATGTGACACTGCCGCTTCTTGTACCAAGTTTACTGTTTTACATACCAACGATAACCATGGTCGCTTCTGGGAAAATAGTAAGGGTGAGTATGGAATGGCGGCTCGTAAGACGTTGATTGATAGTATTCGTGCGGAAGTGACTCAAAACGGTGGTGAGACGATCCTACTGTCCGGTGGTGACATTAATACTGGTGTTCCAGAGTCTGATATGCAGGATGCGATACCAGATTTTGTTGGCATGAACCTTCTTGGTTACGATGCGATGGCATTAGGTAACCATGAATTCGACAACACCTTGGATGTGCTTGAGATGCAATCTGAGCTAGCTGACTTCCCGATGCTTGCGGCGAATATTTATATCAAAGATGGAGACACAGTTACTGATGAACGCCTTTTCTCTCCATATAAAGTATTCACCATTAATGGTTTAAAGATTGCTGTTATTGGCCTGACAACCAAAGATACGGCTAAATTAGTTAATCCTGACAACGTCGCGACAATTCACTTTGCCGACCCACAAGTTGAAATCAAAAAAGCCATAAAAGAAATAGAGGCCAATGAAACGGTTGACCTGATTTTTGCTACCACGCATATGGGGCATTACGCAGATGGTCAGCATGGTAGTGAAGCGCCTGGCGATGTATTGCTTGCTCGCTCTCTAGAAGAAGGTCAGCTAGATGCAATTATTGGTGGACACTCTCAAACCCCTGTTTGTATGGAAGGCAATGAATACGCCGACTTCAACCCAGGGGATGACTGCAAACCTGATCAGCAAAATGGTACCTACATCATGCAAGCTCACGAGTGGGGTAAGTATGTAGGCAGAGCTGACTTTGAGTTTTATGACGGCAAACTGCATTTAGCGAAGTACGATCTGGTTCCTGTGAACCTAAAAGAGAAGGATGAAAACGGTGATTATCAGTTTATTCAATCTGAAATAAAGCCTGATGCAGCTGTAAAAGCTACTCTCTACCCATATCAACAACAAGGGCAAGATCTCCTCGATGTCATCATCTCAAAGACAGATGCAAAACTGGAAGGTGATCGTGATGTTGTTCGTTCAGAACAAACTAATCTTGGTCACTTGTTAGGAGAAGCATACCGCACTTATGAATTGGTGAATGCTGACTTTGGTGTAATGAACTCTGGTGGTGTCCGTGACTCAATTGCGGCAGGAGACATTGCTTATCGTGATGTACTGACGGTTCAACCTTTCGGGAACTTCGTGACTAAAGCAACGATGACAGGTGCTGAAGTAAAAGCGTATTTGGACGTTGTTGCGACGAAGACTGCAGGATCCGGCGCTTATGCCCAACTCGACAATATCAGCTTAACGGTTGACTGCGATTTGAGTGATGTGACCATTCGAGACATCAATGGCAAAGGTTTTGATTTAGCAGACACTTACACGTTCTCCGTGATCAGTTTCAGTGCGGCTGGTGGTGATGACTACCCAGTAATTGACGTTGAATCGACACAGTTAACGGATGCCTCGGTACTGCGCGAATTCTTTGTTAAGAACCCTGATGTCACTGCAGCGAATTACGCACCAGCGGATGGTGATCTAATCTACATGAGTAAAGGTTTAGAAGTAAAAGGCTGCCCTGCGAACTAATTTATAATTCGTAAACAAAAGCGCCAAAGAAAATAGCCAGCGAATCGCTGGCTATTTTTGTATCAGAAATTTGTTGTTCTGAGCTGAAACAAACGGTGCCTTATAAGCTTGCTCAATCCCTTCAATCAACATCTGCATACCGATTACCGCGAGTATCAACCCCATCATTCGAGTAATCACGTTCAGTGCGCTTGGTCCAACGGCTTTAACGAAGCGCTCGCCAAATACAAACAATACGTAGGTTAAGGCGCATAGTAGGCCAAAGGCGACGATGGTTTCGTAGATGCCTTCGGTGCTGGCAAAGTTCATCGCGGTGGCAATGGTGCCCGGTCCGGCTAATATTGGCATTGCCAGTGGCGAGACGGCGATACTGAGCGCCGCATCTTGTTGAGCGTCTGAGTTGACCTTCTCTTTTGCTTTAGAGTGTGTTGAGTCACCTTGCAGCATATGAAAGCCAATCAAGAACACGAGGATCCCGCCGGTGATACGAAGCGCGTAAAGCGTGATACCAAAGAGGTCGAAGATGAGTTTACCCGAGACAGCAAAGGTGCTGACGATGATGAAGGCGATGAACACTGAGCGGAAAGCGATAGACTTGACCGTTTCCCTATCATTATCACCTGTTAATCAAAGAAAGATCGGTGTGTTGGCGATAGGGTTCATGATGGCAAAAAAGCCCATGAACACGGTAATGGTATGAATGATGAGCTCTTTCATATTATTCCTTTGAAAATATGTAGTTAAATACGACAGCAGAATGTATTTAATCTTAGATACAAATAATTATTAGAAATAGATAGTAGAGCAAATGTGAATAAAAAACAGCCAGCATAAGGCTGGCTGTTTGGTTTTAGTGATAGGTGTAGAGTTTTAGTCGTCCGTTATTGCTTGATTCTCAACTAACAGACTCTACATAACAGGCAGATTGTGGGACTCACTTTGTCGTTATGCGTGTTGAGATTCACTCACTGCCACAGCCAATGCAACCGTCGCTCCGACCATTGGGTTGTTGCCCATGCCGATGAAGCCCATCATCGCCACGTGAGCAGGAACTGAAGAGCTACCTGCGAACTGAGCATCAGCGTGCATTCTGCCCATGGTATCGGTCATGCCGTAAGACGCTGGGCCTGCTGCTACGTTATCTGGGTGCAATGTTCGACCTGTACCGCCGCCTGAAGCAACTGAGAAGTATGGCAAACCTTGGCGAGTGCGTTCTGCTTTGTAGATACCCGCTACTGGGTGTTGGAAGCGAGTAGGGTTGGTTGAGTTACCCGTAATACTGACATCCACCTCTTCTCTGTGCATGATAGCCACACCTTCACGAACATCATCAGCGCCGTAACACAAGATGTCGCCGCGAGGGCCTTGTGAGAAACGGCGACGTTCTGTTTCAACAAGTTCACCTGTTTGGTAATCGTATTGAGTGCGCACGTAAGTGAAGCCGTTGATGCGTGAGATAAGATAAGCGGCATCTTTACCTAGGCCATTTAAGATCACTTTCAATGGGTTTTGACGTGATTTGTTGACGTTTAGTGCGATTTTGATCGCACCTTCTGCTGCAGCAAAAGATTCGTGACCCGCAAGGAAGGCGAAGCAGTGACTTTCTTCATTGAGAAGACGAGCGGCTAGCGCGCCATGTCCAATACCAACTTGGCGTTGTTCAGCAACACTGCCAGGTTTGGTGAATGCTTGAAGACCTTCACCAATAATATTAGCGGCTTGTTCTGCGCTGGTGGCTTTACGAAATAGCGCCAGTGCTGAGCCTAGGATATAAGCATCGGCAGCGCTTTCAAAAGCGATAGGTTGGGTGTCCATCACTAATGCTTTTGGGTCGACATTATGTGATAAACAGTATTGGTTTGCTTGCTCCAACGAGTCGAAGTTCATTTCTGCCAATACGCGAGTTACTGATTCATTAAATTGAGTGTTCATCATATCTTTCCTCTAAATTGGCAAAATTACTGTTGGCGTGGGTTAATAGTGGTCACGGCTTCATCGAAGCGGCCATAGGTCCCTGTCGCAAGGTCGGCCGCTTCATTCGCTGGCACGCCTTGGTTAATCGCCTTCATCATTTTGCCGAGGTTGAGATATTCGTAGCCAATCACTTCGCTGTGATCATCAAGTGCAAGCTTGGTTACGTAACCTTCTGCAAGCTCTAGGTAACGAACGCCTTTTGCTGCGGTTGAGTAGCTGGTGCCAACTTGGCTGCGCTGTGTTTGACCTAAGTCTTCTAGTGCTGCGCCGATCTCTAGGCCACCTTCAGAGAAAGCCGACTGAGTTCGACCGTAAACAAACTGCAGGAAGATTTCGCGCATCGCGACGTTAATCGCGTCACATACCAAGTCAGTATTCAGCGCTTCTAGAATGGTTTTTCCGGTGAGGATTTCCGCAGCCATCGCGGCAGATTGAGTCATACCTGAACAACCAATCGTTTCGATTAATGCTTCTTCGATGATGCCGTTTTTTACGTTAAGAGTCAGTTTTGCAGCACCTTGTTGTGGTGCACAAGTGCCAACACCGTGGCTTAAGCCAGAAATAGCGATGACATCTTTTGGGCTAACCATTGCGCCTTCAACTGGAATTGGAGCTGAATTGTGAAGATCACCCCTTTGAATAGGGCACATTGATTGAATTTCTGAAGAGTAGTGCATAATGTTTTCTCACTTATAGAGCCATTTAAGGCCTAGGGCGTTGAGAAAACAGGACGTGTTGGAAGAGGTGCGGCTAATTCACTACAGATCTTGAGTATCGATAATCCAAAGGTGTCATGGAACTTGGTCTTAATAGACTAAGTCCATTTCAAAATGGAGGAATAGCGATACGTCCAACAGTATTACCTGTTTTCGATTCTGTAGGAGTCATTAGCACTGTTCGGAAAGAACGGGCGGTTGAAGCAAAAGCTTAGGTGGAACCCCATCACCTGATGGCTATAGATTAGATCTTCCTCACACTTTCATGCAAGCGAATGTTTAGAGCGATTTCGACTATAAACAAGCTTCATTATATTTCGATAAGTATAAAAAACGCCAATAACGAACTCTGATTAGAGGCGTCATTGACGTTTTTTAGAAAGGTATCAGCTAGTTAAGCTGCATCTTCTTCTGCGTCTTCAACAGCTTCAAGCTTCTTAGCTTTTTTCGGAGCTGGCTTACGCTTAGCACCTAATGCGTAAAGAACTTCTTCTTTGTTCTTTGCTAGGTACATTGCAAGTTCTTCTTGCTTGCCTTCATCTTCAACTAAATCGCTTTTGCCTAAAAGTTCAAAAAGCTCATCAGCCATATCCAGCATTTTGTCGTATGCGTCGGCTTCGGCTTTAGAGGTAAAAGTCATTTTCTCTTCTCCGTTGCGTTCCACCACGTACTTGACGATAACAGCCATGGTTAATCCTCTAAGTTTGATAAATTTTACTGGCTTTTTATACAGTTTCTGATGTTAAAAGTCCAGTTGGAGCCCTAACAATGCGGCCTCAATCTTGATGTGTAGCCCAGTCTTCACAATAACTCATGAAAGATTTCAGTAGTGGGCTCTGGTATTTGTCCTTGTGTACCAGCATCCAGAAACGTCGTTTCATGTCGAGTGGCACATCGAGCGCTTTCACTCGGCCTGAATCAATCGCTCGTTGCGCCGCCAATCGTGATAAACAAGCGAATCCAAGATTGGCTGAAACTGAATTGATGATCGCTTCAGTGGTGTTGAGTTCAAAGGATTCATACCAATGTTCGATGCGAGGCGCAACGGCACGAAGGA
Organism: Vibrio sp. 10N.222.52.C12; assembly: GCF_041474215.1. Lineage (NCBI taxonomy): Bacteria > Pseudomonadati > Pseudomonadota > Gammaproteobacteria > Vibrionales > Vibrionaceae > Vibrio > Vibrio sp. 10N.222.52.C12. The sequence continues at coordinate 31,328 of NZ_JBFRTR010000050.1, read as the reverse complement.
AAAACTCGCGGGTCCCTGAGCCTGATTCACGTAGAATCCAGTGACTATCTTCCAAATCGCTTAAAGTCACTTTTTCTTTTGAAACGAGAGGATGTTGATTACTAACAATAATACACATTTCATCGCTGCTAAACTGACTCGAAATGAGTTCAGGGTGTAATGTTTTTCCTTCAATTAGCGCGATATCAAGTTCATAATCCACCAACTTTTGGCAGATCAGGGCACTGTTTGAAATGAACAAGCTTTGATCCTGATGTTGAGTTCGTTCGCGAAAGCCTGACAAAATAAACGGTGCGACCTGATTACCAATCGTGTCACTCGCGCCGACCTTTAGATTGCCACTTAAAGGCTGATCATCACGGAACAAAACATCAATACCAGCAGCACGATGTAATATTTCATCCGCCAATGGAAGTAACTTATGTCCCTCTTGGTTGAGAATTAATCGGTTGTTGACCCGGTCAAATAGAGAGTGGCCGAGTTGTTTCTCCATTTCGCCTAGTGCCATGCTGACCGCAGCTTTAGACAGAAACAGAGCCTCAGAGGCAGCAGTCAATGTCGAGTGCTGAGTAATAGTGACGAACACTTTGAGCTGTTTTATTGAAATATTAGCCATCAGATTCCTAGTTTTACTCTGCTGGTGAAAATGGATTCTGTTCAGTATTGATGAACACTTGTTATATATAATTGGATATTGTTTAACGAAGCGCAAGCGTATTATGGCTTCAACAAGCTGATGAGTTCACAAGTTTAGTGAATTAGGTTTAAGAGAGGCTGACATGATTCAACGTATTAAATATAGATTAACAGGAGCTCCAACACCCATGGCAGGGTTAGCACTCGCAATTGCAAGCTTAGGCTGGTGTTGGGATGGTGTTCTAGTCGCACAAGGTATCTTACACACACCGGGTTTGGTGCAGTGGATCAGTGCTGGCATTGCGGCGGTATTACTTCTTGTTTTAGCTGTGAAATTTTTGATTCATGGTCACCTATTGCGTGAAGATCTTGCTCACCCTGTTGTCGGCAGTGTGGTACCAACATTTGCAATGGGGTGCATGGTGGTGTCAGCGTCTTTGGCGCCAATCTCTCAATTCTTACAAGAAGCTATGTGGTTGGCTTCTGTGGCTTTGCATGTTGTGTTTCTAATGAGCTTTTTGTACCACAGAGCTAAAAACTTTGAGATTCACCACATGGTGCCAAGCTGGTTTGTGCCACCGATCGGTATTATCGTCGCTGACGTCTCTTTCTCAGGTAATCCAGTTTTAGAGCCAGTAGCTAACGCGACTTTGGTATTCGGCTTATTGGTTTACGCAGTAATGCTACCAATCATGGTTTACCGTTTGATCTTCTCTCACGAAGTGCCAGATGCTGCAAAACCAACGATTGCGATTATGGCAGCACCGGCAAGCCTATCTTTGGCGGGTTACTTAACCGTTACTGCTAACCCTTCACCTGTGATCATTGGTTTACTATTTGGTATTGCAGTGTTGATGACGTTCATTATCTATATGGCGTTTTTCAAACTACTTCGTCTTCCATTTAGCCCTGGTTATGCAGCGTTTACCTTCCCAATCGTGATTGGTGCAACAGCGTTATTTAAATTGGCTGCGTGGATGCAAGCACAAGGTATTGAAGCGCATTACATTAACCAAGTGTTTAACCTAGCTTATTTAGAGCTGATTGTTGCGACGTTGGTGGTAGGTTATGTGGCGGTTCGTTACTACATGAACTACAAACCTCACCGTGTTTTAAGTGCGGTAGCGGGCAGATTGTAAAGGGCAATAGTTCAAAAGATAAACGGAGCTTAAGTTTTCAGTATTTCATAAGCTTATATTCCTCATCCAAACTCAGCACTTATGCTAATCTGGCAGTATATTGTGGCAAGATTAGCGTGAGTGCACTTTGTTTACTGTTTACCATTCCAATAAAGTTGATACTTTAAAAATTCTTCTCGTTCACTTAATCAAAAGTGATCCTTTAGCCAATCCTTTCGAAAAAGAGCAGATCTTGGTTCAGAGCCCGGGTATGTCTCAATGGCTTAAGATGGAACTCGCCAAAGAGTTTGGTGTAGCAGCAAATATCGATTTTCCTCTTCCAGCAACCTTCATTTGGGATATGTTTACCCAAGTGCTTCCTGACGTACCGAAACGCAGTGCTTTTAACAAAGAAGCGATGACGTGGAAGCTGATGAGTTTGCTACCTGCGAAGCTTGACCACCCTGATTTCTTACCCCTACAGCGCTATCTTGAAAACGACGAAGACAGCTCTAAGTTGTATCAATTAGCCGAGAAAATTGCCGATATCTTCGATGGTTACTTAGTATATCGCCCTGAGTGGATGGCGATGTGGGAAGCGGGAGAACCCGTTGCAGAATTGATTGATAGTGAAGGGCAACAAGAGCACCCTTGGCAGCCGATTTTGTGGAAGGCACTCTACGAGCAAACGCTCTCTCAAGGTCAATCGAAATATCACCGTGGTAACTTGTATCACGACTTCATTGAAGCGTTAACTAATCAACAAGGCCAGTTACAACACCTGCCGAAACGTCTGTTTGTGTTTGGTATTTCGTCACTGCCTCCTCGCTACATGGATGCCTTGAAAGCGCTTGGCGAACAGATTGATGTCCACCTGATGTTTACCAACCCTTGCCAACATTACTGGGGCGATATTCGTGACCGTAAATACTTGGCGAGAGTGGAAGCGCAGCGTCGTAAGCAGTTTGCTTTGGTTGATGGTTTACCTCAGCTAGAAGGCGAAGTCTCACCATTAAAAGATGGCATTGAAGCCAATATTGAAGACGAACTGCATACCAGCCAAGCGGTAGGTAATAGCTTACTTGCGTCTATGGGTAAACTGGGCAGAGATAACCTGTTCTTGCTGTCTCAATTAGACAGCGAAGAGCATGAGTTCTTTATTGATGTCGAGAGAGACAGCCTGCTGCATCAACTGCAAGCCGATATTCTTGAGTTAGAAGAACACCAAGACGATCACATCTTAGACTCCAGCAACCATAAACAAGTGGTTGAGCTGGGCGATCGTTCGTTGACGGTACACGCTTGTCACAGCCCAATGCGCGAGGTTGAAGTTCTTCATGATCAGTTGTTAGCAATGTTTGACGCTGACCCGACATTAAAGCCACGCGATATCATTGTGATGGTGGCAGACATCAATGCTTACAGCCCTGCTATTCAGGCGGTATTTGGTAATGCTCCGGGTGAGCGTTATATCCCTTACTCGATCTCGGATAGAACCGCAGATCAAGAGAGCCCAATCCTGACCGCGTTCATGCAGTTAGTCGCGCTACCGAACACGCGTTGTCTAGCTTCTGAACTTCTAGAGTTATTAGAAATCCCAGCGATGATGGCACGCTTCGGTATTGATGAATTTCAATTTGAACAAGCTAAGCAGTGGGTTGAAGAAGCGGGTATCCGCTGGGGCGTCGATTCTTCTACGGCAACAGAGTTTGATTTGCCTGCCACCGAGCAAAATACTTGGCTATTTGGTATCCAGCGTATGTTACTGGGGTATGCGATGTCGGATTCCGCAGGTTTGTTTGAAACTGAACACTCTCCAATTGCTGCTTATAACGAAGTTCAGGGTATTAACGCCGAACTTGCTGGTAAGTTAGCGCACTTTATTGATCGTATTGCCCATTACCGTCAACGCCTTGCTGAGACGCAATCCATCGATATGTGGCGTGAAACCTTGCTGAAAATGATTGATGACTTCTTTGCGGTTGAACTAGAAGGCGAGGTGGTGCTTAAGTCGATTCGTGATGCGCTTTCTCAATTAAATGAACAGCTTGATGATGCCTTGTATGAGCAAGAGTTGTCGCCAAGCATTATCTACCAGTACCTCAATAATAAGTTATCTGGTGCGCGTATTAGCCAGCGTTTCTTAGCGGGTCAAGTTAACTTTTGTACCTTGATGCCGATGCGTTCTATTCCGTTCAAAACCGTTTGTCTATTAGGCATGAATGACGGGGTTTACCCTCGCTCAATGCCCCCAGAAGGTTTTGATTTAATGAATGGGCGCACTCGTCCAGGTGATCGTTCTCGTCGTGATGATGACCGTTATCTATTCTTAGAAGCGATGTTGTCGGCGCAAGAGTGTTTATACATCAGTTATGTCGGCCGCTCGATTCAAGACAATACTGAGCGAGTACCGTCGGTATTGGTTTCTGAGTTGATTGAGTACTGCCACCAGAACTACTGCCTAAGTGCAGATCAAGCGCTACCAAGTGATGATTCTGGTATCAAGCTGACTCAAGCGATGAACTTTGAGCACACCATGACCCCGTTCAGCCCGGCAGCCTTTACACAAGGTGATGCAAGTCATGTATTGAGCTACGCCAAAGAATGGCTTCCTGCAGCTAACCGTTCCGGTGAGCGCAGTGGTGAATTCAATCGTGCCTTGGATGACTATTTGCTTGGTGTGACTTATCCGTTAGAACTCGATTTGGTTGAGCTACAGCGTTTCTGGCGCCTGCCAGTGCAATACTTCTTTAATCGTCGCCTAAAGGTAGTGTTTGAGCCACCGCTTCCGGTAATGGAAGACGACGAGCCGTTCGTGCTTAATGGCTTAGAAAGCTTCCAGCTTAAAGATGCGCTGCTGCAGGTACTGTTGGAGCACCCAGAAGGAGCAGATGAAGCGGTTCGCTTGTTTGTTTCTGAGCAAAAAGCCCAAGGTCGATTACCGGTTGGTGCTTTTGGTGATATCGAGTTTGAAACCAACCGTGTTCAAGCAGAAGACTTAGCCAAAGAGATTCGATTTGTAAGTGGGCAGCCACAGCAAGATCTTGAGGTAAATATTGAATTTGACGTGCTAGGTGAAGGCAAACCGGTTCGTTTGATGGGCTGGCTTACTCAAAACTATCAATCGGGTTTAGTGCGTTTTCGTAGTGGCAAAATACGCTCTCAAGATTACTTGGCCGCGTGGATCGATCACTTGTGTTGTGCAGTGATGGGGCACGGCAAAACGACTCATATTATTGGCTATGACAGAAAAGAAGGCGTGGTTCACCAAACGCTACAGCCTATTGGCGATGCGCAGCAGGCGAAGAGTTTGTTGGCGGAGTTAGTACGACTGTTCTATCAAGGTATGACAGCACCACTGCCTTACTTCCCGAAAACCGCATTGGCTGGCGTTGAAGCGGGCTTTAGCCGTGGTAAATGGGTCGATGATGAAGAGAAGTCACTTAAGAAAATGGCCGATACTTTTAATGACAGCTTCGCTTTCACAGGCGAGGGGCGAGATACCTACATCTCGCGTATTTGGCCTAAATGGGACGATGAGCTGGCTGCTGAGTCGCGTATGTATTCAACGCTTGTGTTACAGGCGGCAAGGTTGGCGGCTGCCGATCTGGAAGATCAGGAGTAAGTGGCAGTGATCGACAAGATCAGTAGCGTTTGCGCTGAATTATTGAATGGTGAAAGAGAGTCGCTACTAAGCATTTGGGATGCTTGCTTTCAATATGAATGGAATCAAGGTACAGGAAATAAAGTGGCCGCCAGTAAATCATTATTAGTGTAGGGCGTTCGCTGTACGGCCACAGGTCAGAGGGACCATTATTCTGTGGTTCTAAGTAGGCAATGAGTATAAAACTCGAATCGCGCTCCTGAACTCGTGGGCGCATAGTAGCGAGGCGATCCGAATTGATCCGTGAGAGAGATCGCACTAACTATTAACAAATCAGCGTAGGACGTAAATTGAATGACGTTTTCCACGCTAGGTCACATTTGTAACAACATATTTATCAGAAGGCAGTAAGGCATGACGACCACAAGCAGTGTTCAGGTAATTGCTCCACAGACACTCAACACCATGACGTTTCCACTTCATGGTGCGCGTTTAATTGAAGCATCGGCGGGTACAGGTAAAACATTTACCATCGCTGGCTTGTACTTACGCCTACTGCTCGGACACGGCACGGCAGCACCACAAGGTGAGCTCGCGGAAGCGACCCGACACCATGAGCCGCTCACTGTAGATCAAATCCTAGTCGTGACTTTTACCGAAGCGGCAACTGCAGAGCTGCGAGATCGTATTCGTGCTCGTATTCATGATGCACGCATTGCGTTTGCACGTGGGCAAAGTGACGACCCAGTGATTGCGCCTTTGTTACAAGCCATCGATGATCATGCTGGCGCGGCTAAAACTCTGCTTAACGCTGAAAGACAAATGGATGAGGCTGCGGTATACACCATTCACGGTTTCTGTCAGCGAATGTTGACTCAAAATGCTTTTGAGTCTGGAAGCCGCTTTGATAACGAATTTGTGACCGATGAAAGCCACCTAAAAGCACAAGTAGTTGCTGACTATTGGCGTAAACAGTTTTACCCGCTGCCCATTCAACTGGCTGGTGAGGTTCGTAATATCTGGGGTTCACCTGCTGCGTTATTAGCAGACGTAAATCGTTATCTGACAGGATCTCCGCTGAAATTGACGGTAGATGCGATGTCGGGCGACTTGCAAACTCTGCACAACCAAAACCTAGATAAAGTGAAGCAACTTAAAGCGCTGTGGTGTGAATCCGAAGCGGACTTTTTGGCTTTGATCTCTGCTTCGGATGTGAACAAGCGTAGCTACACTAAGAAATCTCTGCCGACATGGTTAGAAGCTGTGACAGCATGGGCGCAGAGCGACACTCATGATTACCAGTTTCCAGATAAACTAGAGAAGTTCTCACAAGCAACGTTAATTGAAAAAACACCAAAAGGCACCGCGCCTCAGCACGCGGTGTTTGAGGCTATTGAGAATTTCTTAAATTCTCCTGTAGATCTAAAAGCTCCATTGCTGGCGCATGCGATTACTCATTGTCGAATCATGTTAGCTAAGGCTAAACAGCAGAAGCAGTGGTTATCGTTTGATGACCTACTGACCCAGTTATCTGCGTCGATCGATGTCGATGAGCAGTCACTGCTGGTGGAGAGAATCCGTACCTTATACCCGGTGGCGATGATCGATGAATTCCAAGATACCGATCCGCTGCAATACAGTATTTTTAGCCGAATCTACCTCGATAATCCGCAGTGCGGCTTGTTTATGATCGGTGACCCGAAGCAGGCTATCTATGGTTTCCGCGGTGCAGATATCTTTACCTACATTAAGGCAAGAAACCAAGTTAGTGCTCACTATACGTTAGGCACTAACTGGCGTTCGAGTGCTGATATGGTCAGCGCGGTAAACCAAGTGTTTATGAATTCGGATAGCCCGTTTATCTACGACCAAGACATTCCATTTCTGCCCGTTGCTGCCAGTCCATCAGCCGACAAACGCCAATGGGTGATGAACGGAGAAACTCAGCACGCACTTACCTTTTGGCTGCAAGAGGCTGAAGATAAGCCGTTACCAAAGGGTGAATATCACAAGGCCATGGCAGAAGCGACAGCGAGTCAAATTCAAACTATTCTGACCGCTTCTCAAAATCAACAAGCCTATTTTGATAACGGCAAAAAACAACATGCCGTGAATGCGGGTGATATTGCTGTTTTGGTTCGAACCGGTAGTGAAGGTCGTCTGATTAAGAACGCGTTGTCGGAACAAGGCATTGCGAGCGTGTATTTATCCAACCGAGACAGTGTGTTCACCAGCTTGGTCGCACAAGATATTCAACGTTTGTTGCAGGCGGTGCTGACACCTGAAAATGACCGAGCATTACGCGCCAGTTTAGCGTCGGAGTTGTTTGCTCTGGATGCCGCATCATTGGATGAACTCAACAACGATGAAGTGGTGTGGGAAAACGTCGTTAACGAGTTTAGAGAATATCGTAAGTTGTGGCTTCAGCGCGGCGTGTTGCCAATGCTTCGCAGCGTGATCAGTAAACGACATCTCGCGGAACGCTTACTGGAAGAAGAAAATGGTGAGCGCTCACTCACTGATTTAATGCACATTGGCGAATTGTTGCAACAAGCAAGACAAGAACTCGACAGTGACTATGGCTTGTTGCGTTGGCTGGCTGAAGCAATCTCAGATGCACAAAATGGTTTAGGTGGCAGTGACGACGACATTCAACGCCTTGAATCAGAAAGAAACTTGGTTCAAATCGTTACCATTCATAAATCGAAAGGCTTGGAATATGACTTAGTATTTTTGCCGTTCGTTGCAAGCTATCGTGAAGCGAGTGAAGGTAAGTTCTACGACCATGATTCAGACACCACAGTACTCGATATTACTGGCAGCGACAGTGCCTTAGCGCAAGCCGATAAAGAACGACTAGCGGAAGATTTGCGCCTGGTTTATGTAGCGCTGACTCGTGCGGTTTATGGCTGTTTTATTGGTATAGCGCCACTGCGTAAAGGGCGTTCAACCAAAGAACCGACAGGCGTGCATTTGAGTGCGATGGGCTACTTGGTTCAAAACGGACAAGAGCAGGGTATTGCCGAATTGCATCAAGCTCTAACGGCAATTGAAGGCAAAAATTCAAGTGTGCTGTTAGCCGAAACACCAACCGCTCATGAACAGGTGTTTGTACAAACAGAGCAAGTGAGTGACGACTTACATGCTAATGAACTCAAGGCTTCAATCGACCGAGCTTGGCGTATCACCAGTTACTCGGGGCTTGTAAAGCAAGGCAGTCACGGCGCGAGCCATGACGCGACCATTGAGGTGTCTGGTTTTGATATTGACTCGGCTGATGAGCAGGATGAGTCTGAGTTGATTGAGCCTGAACGCTCTATCTTTACGTTCCCTCGTGGTGCTCGCCCAGGTACTTTCTTACACACCTTGTTTGAGGAGGTTGAATTTACCGAGCCAGCAACCAGTGAACATAACACGCAAGTAATCACTCACTTATTAGAATCAGAGCAATATGAATTAGAGTGGCTACCTGTGCTTCAGCAACTGGTCGATACAGTGCTGAACACCGCATTAGACGGCAAGAACTTAAAGCTAAGCGAGAAAGACTCGACGCAACGTTTAGTTGAGATGGAATTCTTACTGCCGATCGAAGTATTGGCTGCATCTGAACTGAATCAAACCATTCAATATCACGATCCATTGTCAGCCAAAGCGGGCGATCTAGGTTTCCAAACCGTGCAAGGTATGTTGAAAGGCTTCATCGATTTGGTGTTTGAGCACCAAGGTAAATACTATGTACTCGACTGGAAATCGAATCACTTAGGAGATGATGTTGCTGTCTACCATGGCGAGGCATTGAAATCGGCGATGGCCGACCATCGCTATGATTTGCAATATCAAATCTATGCATTGGCGTTGCACCGTTTCTTACGCAGCCGCGTTGCCAATTACAGCTACGAACAACATTTTGGTGGCGTGTACTACTTGTTCTTACGAGGAATGGACGGCCAATCTCAGCAAGGTATTTTCTCGGCGAAACCAACACTGGCTTTACTTGATGAAATGGATCAATTGATTGACGGTAAAGTGATAGACAGACGTTCGGCACAATTGAATGACGATGAAACTGGACAGATGGGGCTTTTATAATGACAACAACGACCACTAATACCGGCATAGATACTGCGAACACAGCAAAGCCAGTTTCACTTATTCCTGAGCAACTGATGGATGTACTCCAGTTTCTTGCGGATAAGGGTTCTATTCGTCAGTTGGATTATCAATTTGCCCGTTTTCTTGCTCAGCAAGCCACGAGCTACCCTCAAGAGATCGGCTTTCTCGCGGGGGTAGTGAGCCATGAATTAGGCAAAGGACACATTTGTACTCAGCTTATACAGCAGCATACGACAGGCCCTGAACTAGCGGCAGATCTTGCTCAGTTACTTGGGTTATACGGTGAAACTGCACTGCAATTGAACCAAAAACTGTTGGGTATTGATTGGGTGGCTGTGCTTCAATCATCAAACTTAGTGGGAACGACCAACGATTGTGTTAAGCCTCTAATGTTCGATGGGCAGCGTGTCTATTTACAGCGTTATTGGAACTACGAAGTTGTGTTGGCTGAGACCTTAAACCGTTTAAGTAAGCCGGTAGAGTTCAATACTGAGCAGAAAAAAGCGCTGACTGAAACGCTCAATCTGCTTTTTGCACGTAGCTATCATTTTCTGTTTAACGCCTTAGCCAGGCCTGAATCAAATCAGCAGACGTCTCAGGTATTACGCCAACAATTGGTGTGTGACCATCTTGATATTGTGAATGAGCAGGCTTTAGATTGGGGATCAATCGACCAAGCGATTGTACAAGCTAAGCAGGTGACGGACTTAGATGTGTTGGACGACTTGGTGCCGTTATCGGCATGTTTGAACTGGCAAAAAGTCGCGGCAGCGGTGGCGCTGAGTCGTCGTTTTGCGGTGATTTCTGGTGGGCCGGGTACTGGTAAAACAACCACGGTAACCAAATTACTGTCGGCGATGGTCGAGCAATATCTCAGCCAAGGTAAAACACCAACGATTAAGCTAGTGGCACCAACGGGTAAAGCGGCGGCGCGTTTAACCGAGTCGATCGGTAAAGCAATTGAACAGCTGCCATTAGCGCCTGAAGTGAAAGCCAACATACCGACCGAATCGAGCACCTTACACAGATTACTCGGCGCGATTCCTAACCGTGCTGAGTTTAGGCATAACCGACGCAATCCACTCCACCTTGATATCTTGGTAGTGGATGAAGCTTCAATGGTTGATCTGTCGATGATGTATAAGCTGGTGGATGCACTTCCTGAGCACGCAAGGCTCATCTTATTGGGTGATAAAGACCAACTCGCTTCAGTAGAGGCAGGTGCTGTGCTCGGTGATATCTGTTCATTCAACTCTGCAGGGTACAGCACAGCGCAAGGCAATTTGATTGCAGAGATGACAGGTTTTGATGCGATAGCTAAACCAAGACAAGACAAAGCTGGAGCGGTGAATCCGCCTGCGATTGCGGATAGCTTGTGTATGCTGCAGAAGAGTTATCGTTTCGATGCGCGCTCCGGTATCGGTCAGCTGGCAAAAGCAATCAATAATGGTTCTGCGAATCAAGTAGACCAAGTGTTTGCCAAAGGTTTTGGCGATATCGAAAACCACCCTCTGTCGAGTGACAGCTATAACCTGATGCTGCGTACTTTGGTTAACGAGTATGGTGCGTACCTCAATAGAATGAATGTGCCGTTGGAAGAGTTAGAAACTCAAGAAGCGAGAGCGAAATCGGTACTCGATTTGTTCAGCCAATGCCGACTGTTGTGTTCCATTCGTGAAGGGGATTTTGGTGTTAAAGGCCTCAACCACAGAATTGAAAGAGCACTGGCCGCAAGGCGTTTGGTGAGCCCTCATAATGATGAGCTGTGGTATCACGGACGTCCTGTTATGGTGACGCGAAATGATCATGGCTTGGGTTTGTACAATGGTGATATTGGTATCTGTATGCTTGAGGCGGGTTCTAGTCAACCTGACTTAACCCCTCGTTTGAAGGTCTATTTTGAGTTGCCCGATGGCAGCGTAAAAGCTGTGCTACCAAGCCGAGTGCCCGATCATGAAACGGCTTATGCAATGACAATACACAAATCTCAGGGTAGTGAATTTGATCTGACCTTAATGATCTTGCCGCCAGATTTCAGCCCTATTTTAACGCGGGAGCTTATCTATACAGGTATTACACGTGCGAAGAAACGACTGATGATGTTCAGCGATACAAATGTGTTGAAGCGTGGGATTAAGGTGAAAACAGAGCGAGTGAGTGGTTTAGGCAGTCGCTTAACGAATTAGTCGTTATGGACGGCTAGAGAAGGTTTTGAACTTAGGGCTAGACAAACACAAAGCAACCATCCTTGGTTGCTTTGAGCGTTATTAGGAATCAGAGCCTAAAAACGCTCGAGTAAACGATATGTGGTTTATCTTGTACTTTGCTTGGCAATTCAAAATAAACTCTTTTAGATTCTCGCTAACAGGGAACACGCAGTGTACGTCTAGCCCTTCTAAGAATTGGTTATCAGCCATATCCCAAAAACTTTGCAGCGAGTTACAAACAATGGTTCTCATATCAATATTGCTCTTTTTGCTGTTTATATTAACGAGCAGAGCTAATGTTAGCGTGCTGGCCGTCAACGGGTATAGCAATCCGTGCAGTGACCACCTCAATGAGTCCGACATGACTATCGAGATGGCAATTCCAATAAAAACATTTGTTAAGATTATTAAAGCGTCTAAATTCTATACAATTATACGTGTGAGTGAAAGTGCATAGTTAATAAATCTCATATAGAAAACGATTACATTTGCAATTATTTTTCTTTTGAAGTGAGATTTTAGTCCAAAACTTTATTTACACATTTAACGCTAAGATTTTTGAGTTACGTTGATAGTTGTACAGCCCCTGTTTTTCCATCGGTAGCTCATCAACTCCGATCTCGTAAAACCCTTGTTCACGGAACCAATGCAGGCTATGTGTGGTTAAAACGAAAATTTGGTCGATATCACGAGACTTCGATTGATGACGCATGTAGTCCAGTAATATTTGCCCGCGGTTGCCATCACGATAATCAGGATGAATAGCCACGCACGCCATCTCCGCCATATGATCTTCCGGGTATGCGTAAAGCGCTGCGCAACCGATAATCAGCCCGTCTTTTTCAATAATGGTAAATCGGTGGATTTCTTGCTCTAGCTGTTCTCGAGAGCGGCGCACTAAGATGCCTTGTTCTTCAAGAGGGCGAATAAGGTCAAAGATGCCGCCAATATCGTCGATCTGAGCTTGTCTTACTTGCTCGGCACTAGCCATGACCACTTGGGTTCCAATACCGTCAAAAGAGAACAACTCTTGGATTAATGCGCCATCTACCTTGTAGCTGATTAGATGACAACGAGGCACACCAGCTCGACAAGCGGAGATCGCTCCTTTCAAGAAGCGCAGTGTTCCTGTGCTCATGTCTTCGGCAGGATTTTGAGATTCCGTTAATCGTTCTAGAATTTGCTTGGCATCTTTAGGGAAGAGTTCGGCGAGCACGTTACCGCGTTCATCTGTTACCCCTTGTTCGGAGCAGAAGCCAATCAGCTTGTCGGCCTTTAGACGAATAGCAACTTGGGTAGCGACCTCTTCAGAAAGTAGGTTAAAGCTTTCGCCTGTCACGGAGCTGGCAATAGGGCCAAGCAGTACAATTGAACCTTGGTCAAGCGTGCGATTGATCCCTTCGATATCGATTCGACGAATACGCCCGCTGTGGCAATAATCCGTACCGTCATCCACGCCAAGCGGTTGAGCCGTAATGAAGTTACCACTCATAACATTGAGTTGAGTGCCTGCCATCGGCGTGTTGTTTAAGCTCATTGAGAGGCGTGCGGTGATGGCAAGTTGAAGCTGTCCAGCAGCCTGCATAGCGACGCCCAAAGAATATTCATCAGTGACCCTAATATTCTTGTGATAAGGCGTATGGCAATCTTGCTTGGCGAGCAATTGGTTGATCTGCGGTCTTGCCCCGTGAACGAGAACAATCTTTACTCCAAGGCTGTGGAGCAAGGCTATATCACTAATAATGTTACCAAAGTTCCTGTCGGCAACGGCTTCGCCTCCCAGCATAATGACCATGGTTTTGCCACGGTGAGCATTTACGTAAGGGGTTGATTGTCTGAAACCTTTTACTAGCGCTGTACTTCTTAATTTCACAGAACAAGTCCATTTTGTTTATTTATTCGATAATTTAGCATTTAAATTCAAATGTAAACAACACCTTTTTGGAATAAAGCGCAAACTATTCTTATCTAGGCTTCAATATATAAACTGTCTCAGTGTAGAATGCGCATAGCATCCTTATGAGTAGTCACCGAATGCAACAAGCTCCAGCAACAAAGAACAAAATCGATGAGATAACCAAAGGTCTCTACAGCGAAGCTGATCAGCGCAATCAATCTAAGTTGAAGCGTAAGATCATTGAACGCTGTTTAATGGTTCTAGCCTTAGTGGGTTCGTTTGCGGTGGTTTCTTTGTTCGGCGATGTGCTTTCCCGAGTGCAAAATGCGGCGACGCCCGACAATCTGATATACGGCACTTGGATAGAGCAAGATGTTGCACATTATGCGACCGATGAGTTTGTTCTGAATGCTAATGGTGTGTCAGTTCGTGGGTCTGTTGTTTCGACGAGCTTTGACTTTGATGGAAACTACTTTGAATACAAGGCGGGTGATAAAACCTATCGCTTCCGCATGACCAATTCTGACAATACAGAAATGGTGCTCGATTCTGACAGTCACTACAATCCCATCTTCCGCCTTAAGGGCCATATCGATAACTCCGTCCGATAGGTTATCTTGTTGTAAACTCTTACAATCTAAGATTGTGTTATCTGACTGTTTTTGTCATCCTCGATGCATAGAATTTTTAGGATGACTCTTGTGATTAAAAAATGGCTTCCCCTTGTCGCTGCCTCTTTGTTATTTGGCTGTGCTCAACCCACTGATCTTGCTCAGCAACACCTTGATGACGAATTTCCTCGCACCTTGAATAAGGTCGATCAGGTTGAATCCAATAAACCAAGAGACTACACCGCATTTGCAGAACAAGCTGAGATGGTGGTTTCTAAATCCCCTTCGATGGCTAAAATCTATGAGCCGCTTTATCAACAACTCAATGAGTGGGCGATGCTGAGTGGAGATCCAAGCGAGCTAGCGAATTTTGGCGTTCAAACCGCTCAACTAGGTGGTGGTGATAAACAAGGCAATGTTTTGTTCACGGGCTACTTTTCTCCTGTGATGGAGCTGCGCCACGAAGCGAATGAAGAATATCGTTACCCTGTTTACGGGCTTCCTGAGTGTGGTAAAGAGTGTCCAACACGCCAAGAGATTTACAACGGCGCACTAGAAGGTCAGGGCCTTGAGTTAGGTTACTCAGCAAACCGTATCGACCCATTTATGATGGAAGTACAGGGCAGTGGATTTGTACACTTCGGTGATGATGACACGCTGCAGTATTTCGCCTACGCGGGTAAGAACAATAAAGCTTATGTGAGCATTGGCCGTGTTCTGATTGAACGAGGCTTAGTTCCACGCGAAAAAATGTCGCTAAAAGCAATCAAAGAGTGGGTATTGGCAAACGATCCTGAAGTGGTCAAAGAGCTGCTTGAGCAAAACCCATCTTTCGTGTTTTTTGAAGCGAGAGACGACCTATCTGTGATGGGTAGCGCGGGCATTCCTCTATTACCTATGGCGGCGGTTGCGGGCGATCGCTCTATCTTGCCTATGGGGACGCCGATTCTTGCTGAGGTTCCATTATTGAATGCTGATGGTACTTGGAGCGGCGCTCATCAACTAAGACTGCTATTGGTTTTGGATACGGGCGGCGCGGTTAAGCAAAACCATTTGGACCTTTACCACGGCATGGGCCCTCGAGCGGGTACAGAAGCGGGCCATTACAAGCATTTTGGTCGTGTGTGGAAGCTCGGTTTAGATGGCAGCGCAACTGAAGCGCCTTGGGCTTTGCCTCCTGAAAAGGTTGAGTAAGCTACAATAAAATAGGGCATTGAAAGCGAATCGCTAATCCCCTAGACTTTTTATTCAAGAGTGCGTATAAAACGCACTCTTTTCTTTTTCTCAGAAATAAATTGGCGGCAACAATGCGTGAATTGACCACTCCAGCTTCAGAAAACTATGACCAACGATTTGGTGGCACACGTCGCCTATATGGCAATAGTGAAGTCGACATACTTAGAGCAGCACACGTGTGTGTGATCGGTATTGGTGGTGTCGGTTCATGGGCGGTTGAAGCGCTTGCTCGTACTGGTTTAGGTGAGCTGACTTTGATCGATATGGATGATGTGTGTGTGACCAACATCAACCGTCAGATCCACGCTATGTCGGGTACGGTTGGCAAGAGCAAAATCGAAGTGATGGCTGAGCGCGTTAAGTTGATTAACCCTGAGTGTAAAGTGAACCTGATTGATGACTTTATTGGTCCTGACAATCAGGCTGAGTATTTGTCGAAAGAGTTCGATTTTGTTCTCGATGCGATTGATAGCATGAAAGCTAAGGCTTCGCTGTTGGCATATTGTCGTAGCAACAAAATTAAGGTGATCACCACTGGTGGTGCGGGTGGTCAAATCGATCCGACTCAAATCAAAGTGGCTGATCTGACGAAGACGATTCAAGATCCGCTCGCGAAGAAGCTAAAAGATACCCTTCGTCGTCATCATAATTTCCCTAAGAACCCTGCGCGTAAGTTTGGTATCGATTGTGTGTTCTCGACTGAACAGCTGAAATACCCTCAAGCTGACGGCAGTGTATGTGCTGCGAAAGCAACAGCGGAAGGTCCAAAACGCATGGACTGTGCGACGGGTTTTGGCGCTGCGACAGTGGTCACTGCGACTTTTGGTTTTGTGGCTGTTTCACGTATTGTTGAAAAGCTGATTCAAAAGCACTCTAAGTAGTTCTTTATTATTTGCTTGAGAACACTAAACCATTGTCACCTGTACATTTAGTCATAATCTATTGGATATTAAAATGATGTCATTCCCAAGCTCTCCATTCGGCACTGAAATTACCAGTGATGATATTGTCGCGAAGATGCAGACATTCAGCGGCTGGGAAGATCGTTATCGCCAAGTGATTCAATGGGGTAAGAAATTACCTAGCATGCCTGATGAGCTGAAGAGTGAGCAGGTTGTAGTTTCTGGTTGTGAAAGCCAAGTCTGGCTAGTTTCTCAGAACATCGACGGTGTTTGGTATTTTTGTGCTGATTCTGATGCTCGTATCGTGCGCGGTCTGATTGCATTAGTGATGGCTGCGTATGATGGAAAAACATCAGAGCAGGTTCAAGCGTTCGATATTGATGGTTACTTTGAACAAATCGGTTTAATTACCCACCTTAGCCCATCTCGCGGTAATGGACTAAAAGCGATTGTTGCTCAAATCCAAGAGCTAAGTGCTTAATATCACTCAGATACACAGAAACAAAAAGGGTTGACGCTAAACGCCAACCCTAAATAATCTCGCCACACCCTAAAGCATATCAACGGCTTTTTCTATCGCAGCTATAAGCTTATCAACGTCATCCATGTTGTTGTAAATACCAAATGAAATTCGAACCGTTCCTTTCACATTAAGTGCATCCATTAATGGGTGAGCACAATGATGTCCTGCACGTACTGCGATACCTTGCTGATCCAGTAGAGTCGCTATATCTTGATGGTGAACACCATCCATCACAAAAGTAATCACACTTGCGTTAGGTTGATACCCTAAAATCTGAATGTCATCCAGTTTACTGAGCGCAAGATAAGTCTCGTGTTGTAGTTGGTGGATATGATTTTCGACATCTTGTTGTGCAAAACCACGTAACCATTCTATTGCAGTGCTTAATGCTATCGCTCCGGCCACATTTGGCGTGCCCGCTTCAAATTTCCCTGGTAACTGTGAAAAAGTAGTGCCAGAAAAAGAGACGCGCTCAACCATTTTTCCACCACCGTGCCAAGGTGGCATCGCTTTGAGCAATTCAAGCTTGCCGTAAAGCACACCGATACCCGCAGGGGCATAGAGCTTGTGACCTGAGAAAACGTAGAAATCTGCACCTAAAGCAGCAACATCAACTGACTCATGAACGATGCCTTGCGCACCATCGACCACAACAATCGCATTCATCTTGTGTGCTTTTTCTATGACGGCTTCAATCGGCTGACGAGAACCCGTCACGTTGGTTAT
This sequence comes from Vibrio sp. 10N.222.52.C12, assembly GCF_041474215.1. Lineage (NCBI taxonomy): Bacteria > Pseudomonadati > Pseudomonadota > Gammaproteobacteria > Vibrionales > Vibrionaceae > Vibrio > Vibrio sp. 10N.222.52.C12. Next base: position 13,755 of record NZ_JBFRTR010000050.1, on the reverse strand, counting down.
CTGAGCTAATGCAACAATCTTGGTTCGTTCATTTAAAAGCGTATCAAACGCGACTAGGTCAAATTCACAATCCGATGTCATCGGTACTTTAACGACTTTAGCCCCGGTTTGTTCTGCCACAATTTGCCAAGGGACAATGTTAGCGTGATGCTCCATTTCACTCACTAAGATCTCATCGCCAGGCTGAAGAGTACTTCTTGCGTAAGTTTGAGCAATTAAATTGAGCGCCTCGGTGGCACCACGAGTCCAGATGATCTCTTTTGAAGAGCTTGCACCGATAAACTGAGCGACCTTATCTCTGGCTGCTTCAAACTGACTGGTCGCGTTCGCTGTTAAACTATGGCTACCGCGGTGAACATTGGCATTTTGCTTGGAGTAATACTGGCTAATGGCATCAATAACTACCTGAGGTTTTTGTGTCGTTGCCGCGCTGTCTAAGTAAATCAATGGTTGTTGATTGATGGTTTGTGATAGCGCAGGGAACTGCTCTCGGATGTGATTGATATCAAGCATCTATTCTTACCTAAAATCTTGGAAATTGGTGCCAGCGTTATGCTTAGCGGTATTGTTATTTTATCGCGACTTGTTGACCGTTGCTGACTAATCTTGATGATTCCAGCTATTTTCTTGCTCTTTGACCTGATCGAACAGTTTTTGGTTAACGGGAACTTCTATCTGATGTTTAAGCGCTGTTTTTATTAGGTGTCCAGTGATGAAGTCGATCTCTGTCTTGCGTTGGTAAAACATATCCTGCTTCATGGATGAGTTGTTCTGCGCCGTGGCTTGGATGACCTGCTTGACACTTGCTTCTAATCCGTCGAATGAACAAGCGATCTCTTCGGCTTGCATAACTTGTGTTAGCTCTTCAACGATAGAACTTAAAATACCCTCAAACCTTTGGTCTGCAAGTTCACCATTCTTGATTTGTTCCAACCCTGTCAGTGGATTGATAGCACAATTGATGGCGAGTTTAGCCCAAAGCGCGGTTTCTATTTGTGGGTTCCAACTCACAGCGGGGAGAGCATCATCCAATACATCAACCAAAAACGTGCACTGTTGACCCGTTTGGTTAAAAGCACCCAACTGGGTTTGTCCTATTCCTGTATGAGATACACTATTACGATCAGGTTTGAATGCTGCTTGGGTCGTGGTAGCCAATACTATCGGGTGAGCATTAATTTGAGTGGCAATGTTGTCGACCGCGCCCATTCCGTTATGCATGAACATGAGAATGGTGTCAGAGTCGAGATATTGAAGTAACGGAGTGGTGGCTTCTTCTACTTGCCAAGCCTTGACTGTGAAGATAACCAAATCACTCGCGGCTAATCGTTCGATATTGTTGTTACTGATAGGGAGAGAGGGTTGTCCATCAAGTGATAGCTCAATGGAGTGGTCGGAAGAACGACTCCACAAAGAGACATTATGACCCGCTTTAAGCAGTTTTATCGTCCATAAAGAGCCGATAGCTCCAGGTCCAACAATAGTGATGTTCACAGCAATACCGAGATAAGAAAGTGATGCTGCAAGGATAGCGAGGCATTAAATGAAAGCAATAAAAAATGGCACCCGAGGGTGCCATTTTATCTAATGAAGTTTTAACTTGATTAGAAGTTGTACTGTAGACGGTAGATGATTAGATCTTGGTAGTCTTTACGTGCAAGCTTGTTCACTGTGTAACGGTAAAGAACACCAGTTGACCAGTCTTGGTGGAAGTTCCATAGTGCATTGATACTACCATTTAGACCGTAGTCGCCACCTTGAACTTCTGAGTACTCATCGTTACGAGCAAATTCATATTCGCCCCAAGTTGAGAACGTAAAGTTTTGACCTGCAATGTCAGTATTGTAGTAACCAACCCAACCAGCCATACCACCGTTAGAACCGCTGATATCACCAGAGTTAATTTGGTGTGCACCGATGAATGGTGTGAATGCCCAACCGTCACCGCTTAGACCAGTATAGCCAAGACCAAGAACACGGTTTTGCTCATGGAAACCAGCATCAGTATCTGTGTTGTAAACTTGTGCGTAAAGGCTAACTTTAGTATCCATTAGGTTGTAGTGGATAGTACCTTTAGTTGAAGCTCCGCGATCATCACCTGAACGATCAACACCTTCGTAGTCGTAGAAGCCGTAGATTTGACCCCAGTCAAATGCAGCACCGCCTTCGATACCAATAACAGCTTGGTTACGATCTGAGATGTCACCACCGAAGTTATCGTCATCGTTACCAAAGCCTTGGTCCCAAACTTGGTAATCAGCATACATGCTACCAAAGCCATATAAGTATTCTGCCTGAGCAGGGATTGCTGTTGCAGCTGCAACTACGCCAAGAGCTAAAAGTGATTTACGCATAATGGAACTCTCTATGTTAAAAATGAATAACCCGCTAATCCGTGCGTGTTTATGATGTCCGAATGCCGAGCATAATAGCGATTTTGTTCTCAAATAAAAGTGAGACAGAGTGAAAACTACAATTATTAATTTGAAATTGATCACACTAATGATCTAAATGATGGAACTTTAAGGTGGTAATGCATCTTGATGCACCTTGGATTCTATTGATTTTGTGAAATCTGATTATTTTGTAGATAAATTGGTGAATTGATGCTCTAAGCAAACGATTATACTAAATAGAGTGATATGCATATCAAAATCAACAGTATTCGTTTCTAAGCGTTTTCTCTTAAAAAATGACAATTCAACCCGTCTTACAATCCAGTCTTTGATCTATCTTTGACCGAAAACGGTGGGTATTGCTGGCAGCACTCCGGCGCTAAGTGATGTGAAATTCAAAGATTATGCGAATGGCATTTATGTTGCGGCGGGGTCTTACTTTGTGACGATTACTGTAGCGGGTCAGCCGTCAGTTGTGGCTATCGACTCTGCGCCCGCAACCTTAGCTGATGGTGTGGTGTATCAAGTCGTGGCGATTGATGATTCGATGGGTACGGGTTTTAACCTAATTGTCAGTGAAACAACAGACTAGATCTGAAGACAGAATGTAGAAGAGGGTAGATCAATGCTACCCTCTTCTTATTTGTTTTCTTTGACTCTATTCTTGGTTAGTTTTGGCTTTCTCTAATAAATCCGTGAAAAAGTGGCGTAACGAGTAGAGCATGATCAAACTTGGAATCACCATAAGTGCGGTCAGTATAAAGAAGGTTGACCAATCATTGAGGTAATCGACCAATTCACCACTAAATGAAGCCAGTGTTGTTCGACCGAAGTTACCCAAGGATGCGAGTAATGCATATTGGGTTGCAGAGAAGGCCTGCCCGGTTAATAGTGTTAAGAAAGAGACAAACGCTACGGTTGAAAACGCAGTTGTAAAGTTATCGACAATGATGGTTGCCAAGAACAAGGTTTCACTCGGGCCAGTGTGAGCGATCCACGCAAACATTAGATTACTGGCCGCCATTGCCACACCGCCGATCATCAGTCCGCGTACAATACCGAATTTCACATTGAAGACACTGCCTACCAAAGTGAAGAATATCGTCGCGCCCCAGCCAATTAACTTGGAGTAATGACCGATCTGTTCATTACTGAAACCTATCTCTTTATAGAAGGTGATCGACATGCGACCTAGGAAGGCTTCACCTATCTTAAATAGGAACACAAACAGCAATAGAGTAATGGCAACTTGAACTCCGTTTCTTTTGAAGAAATCATAAAATGGTTCAATTACCGTCACACTGAACCAAGCGACAAGCTTTGAGCCGACCACTTTATTGTGTCGCTGTTGTGCTTGTTCTTGTAGGGCTTCACGTTGTGTATTTGGCTCTCCGACAAAAAGAGTAAACAGCATTAATACAACAACGACACCTGCCATTCCGTAATACACGCCATTCCAACCGATTGAGTCTGCGTTAATAAAGGCAAGGTAGCCTGGTAGAGAATACCCCGTCCACCAACCAATTACGGCCATTGCAGAAGCTTGCGGCAGTTTTGATGCTTCGGATTTTGGGAAGGTATCAATACGAAATGCATCAATCGCGATGTCTTGCGTGGCTGAGGCAATGGCAATAGCGAGCGCCAACATTGAAGTAAACGCCAAGTTCTCTGCGGGATTGACGCCTGCGATGAATAAGGTACCGATTAAAACAATGGATTGGCAGAAAAAGATCCAACTGCGTCGCTGGCCGAGTATTGCGTGAAGCACCGGCAGTTTTACTCGGTCTACCAATGGTGCCCATAGAAAGTTAATCGCATACACGGCAAACACACTGCCAAAGTAGCCGATGGCAGCACGCGTTAAACCTGCATCTTTTAGCCAACCAGACATATTGGATCCAATAAGAACCCATGGGAAGCCACTCGAACAGCCGAGCATAAACACCCAAAGTAGGCGTTTATCTAGGTAGCTGCGGAAAGTCTGCATCCAAGAAAGAGAGGGAGTGCCTGATGACATAGGGCGTCCTTGTGTAGAAAAACGCCCTTAAGAAATAAGGGCGTTAGATTGGATTACTTAAGAAGGGTCACTTTAGTGATGACGATTGGGTCAACTGGTATGTCTGACATGCGGCCCATTCGCTTGGTTGGAATCGTTGCCATCTTTTGAACAACATCAAAACCTTCAGTTACTTTGCCGAATACAGCGTAGCCTGGGTTGCTACCTTTTGCGTTCAAGAAGTCATTATCAGAGAAGTTAATGAAGAACTGACGAGTTGCAGAATCTGGCGCATTAGTACGAGCCATCGCGATTGTTGCTGTATCGTTCTTCAAGCCATTGCTGCCTTCATTCTTGATAGGAGCGTAAGTTGCTTGTTGATTCATCTCTTGATCGAAGCCGCCACCTTGAGCCATAAAGCCAGGAATAACACGGTGGAAGATAGTGCCTTCGTAGCTGCCGTCAGCAACGTATTTTAGGAAGTTATCCGCACTAACCGGTGCTTGTTCTTGGTTAAGCTCAATAGTGAAGTCGCCTAATGTTGTTTCCACGTTTACTTTAGGACCAGCCCAAACGCTCACGCTCACTAGCATTAATGCGATAGAAGATAAAATACGACCCATTAGAAACGTTCCTTCATGTAAGTTTGTAGCTCTTGGTCGTTAGCGATCTCAGTAAGAACCAAGTTGATCACGTCATTAAGAACCATAGAGATGTCGTCGTTAGATGCACTCAATGCACCAGTGCGTGTTGCAGTGCCGTTGAATGTTTTAACTAGTTTGCCTTCAGGCGTTTCAGCGGTAACTTCAAGCGTTACTTTACCGTCCATTTTGTTTTCCATAATGGTGTGCTCTACGGTAACGAGTGCTTCTTGAATCTCTAAAACAATCGAGTTTTCACTGTTTACGCTCGCACGAAAACCTTGAGACTCTAACTGCTGTGCAACAGCATTTTCTAGAGAAATACGCATGTTTTGCTTAGCGTGAATTGGCTGAATGTTTGAACGGCCACTATCAACCAATGCAACATATTGAGCGGCACGAACATCTTTACTGGTTAGTGTGTATGTTTTGCCTTGTACAAGGTTGCTTGAGCTTAGTGAAGCTTCTGGCATTACATTGATCTGTTCTTGCTGAGGGGCTGAACATGCTGTCAAAGCCATAATAGAAGCAGCCAAAATCAGTTTTTTCATTCCTTTATCCTTTCTAAATTCACACCAGAAGCTCGGTATCTTAAATTCTTGTGAAGTCGTTTCTGCTTATTTATTAAAATTCGCAGGTTCTCTTGTTGCTTGTAATATCTCAAATTTTTGGTTTAGTTCAAGCGTTTCAACGTTAGCTTCACCAAATAGTCTTGCTAGTTTGACATCGTATCCGAGGTGTCGGTTGCCAATAACAATTAATTTGCCTCCATTGCTTAGAACATGCTTTGCATCACAGAACATTTGCCACGCAATGTGATCCGTAATCGCTTGTTGCTGATGGAATGGAGGATTACACATCACTAAGTAGGTGCTGTTTTTCTTGAAGCCATCTAAACAGTTGTTGGCGATGAACTGGAAGTTGCCTTCTTCACCAAGGTTATCTTTGACGTTTTGGCGCGCCGATTCCACCGCCATAAAGCTTTCATCCACACAGGTGATACGGGCTTGTGGGTTCAATTGCCCTGCTTTTACACTCAATACACCGTTGCCACAACCAAGATCGATGATATGACGCAGCTCTGGAGCTTGAGGGATATGCTCTAGCATATAGCGAGCGCCTTGATCGAGTGCTTCCCCTGAGTAAACATTTGGTAAATTTTTCAGACGGATATCTTCACCGTCCACATCCCATTCAACAAAAGGCTCTACTGTTTGAATAGGCTGGCAGTTTGGAGACGAGAATACTAAGCGGTGTTTTTTCTTCGCTAGTGATGTTTTGGTTTCGCCTAGGTACTTTTCGAACAGGTTAAGCGTAGAAGTGTGAATCTCTTTTACCTTGTTGACGCCAATCACTTGGCAGCCTACAGGCAATGCTTGGCGTAGCTGGCTCAGTTGCCAGATTAGGTGACGATTTGTTTTTGGCAGCTGCATGATCACAAGGTCGATACCGTGTGGGATATCATCCATCGTGTTCAAGAAGTTCACTCGGTTACTTTGATTGCGCTGCAAGTTTTTCAGGGCGCCACGGTGAGAGATAAATGAGTCGCTCATCATAGTGACATCATGATCTTTCGAGAACCAAGTCGATAGGGCACCGAAGCTGTCGTTCATGATCAGGATGTGTTTACCAGGTTCAAGGTTCATCTCTTCAACATGGCTAATAATGTATTCGTCGCCCGCATCCCAAGCTTGAAGGGTTTCATTTGAACGTTTCGGGAAACGATGTAAGGTCAAAGTTCTGTCGTGAAGGGTAAGTTCGGTTTTCATTGCTTGAGATACTTATGTAAGAAATAACAAAGATATTGTCTCAAATGCAGGCTGAACAAGATAGAAAAAACTCAACCAAACCTATGCCATTCGCTATCAAATACTCAGACACTCGACCTGTTAGGGTTTATACTCAGCCCACGGATAATGCCAATACGTTATTAAGGAATCACAATGATCCAAGAAGTTATCGAAACAAAATTGCACAATGAGTTTTCACCAAGTCATTTAAACGTGGTCAATGAGAGCTATATGCACAATGTTCCGGCTGGTTCTGAGAGTCATTTCAAAGTGATTGTTGTCAGCGATGTGTTTGAAGGTTTGCGTCTTATTGCTCGTCATCGAGCGGTAAATAAGGCACTTTCAGAAGAGTTAGCCAATAATATCCACGCACTGTCTATTCACACTTATACAAAAGATGAATGGATGAAGCAGCTAGATAGCGTGCCAGACAGTCCAATGTGTATGGGTGGCGGAAAGTAAGAAGGCCTATTATACAGAGAAAAGCGCCATGGCGCTTTTTTTGTCGTCAAACGTATGTATTTTCGTTCTTATATCACCCAAACTGATGTCAAATTGAACGAGCTCAAATACCTACAATGAGTAATGTTTTTATTAACAGTGTTTCAACATAACTAGTAAAATATTAGTTTGTGACAGAGTATTAATCTCTTGTTTAAAACACGATTCAAAAGCCATTTTATCTGTGCGGCTCGTCAAATTTATACATATTTGAGAGGCCATATGCTTCAAATCTCACCAAATAAAGGCTGTATTCAAGTTATTGGTCATGGCATCGAGTTGTCAAAAAATGCTAGAATATCGCACCTGATAAATCTCACATGATTCGTGTGGTGATTTTATTATGAAAATGTTGCGATTTTGGTATCTCAAATTTACCAAAACCGGACACTGTAATGTCGTGTCTAAGGGCGAGTTTAAAACGTCCTGAATTTACGCAATTAAAAGAATCTTTTTCCCGATAAAGTAGTGCAAGTGCGTATGATTACAATAAATAAGGGTTTGGATCTTCCTATCGCAGGAACTCCATCCCAGGTGATTAATGATGGTAAGTCCATCACTAAAGTCGCCTTGCTTGGCGAAGAGTACGTTGGTATGCGTCCTACGATGCATGCTCGCGTTGGTGATGAAGTGAAGAAAGGCCAAGTTCTTTTTGCAGATAAAAAGAACCCAGGTGTTGTATTTACTTCTCCAGCAAGCGGTAAAGTTATTGAAGTGAACCGTGGTGCTAAGCGTGTTCTTCAATCAGTAGTGATTGAAGTAGCAGGCAATGAGCAAATCACGTTCAATAGCTATGAAGCTAGCCAACTAGCAGGTCTTGACCGTGAAACGGTTAAATCTCAGTTAGTTGAGTCTGGCGCATGGACCGCTTTGCGAACTCGTCCGTTCAGCAAGGTTCCAGCCATTGATTCTGAAACTCAGGCTATTTTCGTAACTGCTATGGATACTAATCCGTTGGCAGCTGAGCCAGAATTAATCATTAACGAGCAGTCTGATGCTTTCGTTGCTGGTTTGGATCTTCTTTCAACTCTGACTAACGGTAAAGTGTACGTTTGTAAAAAAGGTACTAGCTTACCTCGTTCAGCTCAGTCTAACGTTGAAGAACATGTTTTTGATGGCCCACACCCTGCAGGTCTTGCAGGCACGCATATGCATTACCTATACCCGGTAAATGCACAAAACGTAGCGTGGAGCATTAACTACCAAGATGTTATCGCATTCGGTAAGCTTTTCCTTACTGGTGAGATTTACTCTGAGCGTGTTGTTTCTCTGGCTGGTCCAGTAGTTAACAACCCACGTCTAGTTCGTACTCAAATTGGTGCTAGCCTTGAAGAGTTAACGGACAGCGAGTTGATGCCAGGTGAAGTTCGCCTGATCTCAGGTTCAGTGTTATCTGGTGTTCACGCTTCAGGTCCACATGCTTACCTTGGCCGTTACCATCAACAGGTTTCGGTTCTTCGTGAAGGTCGTGATAAAGAGCTGTTTGGTTGGGCAATGCCTGGTAAGAACAAGTTCTCTGTTACTCGTTCATTCCTTGGTCACGTGTTTAAAGGTCAGTTGTTCAACATGACAACGACAACAAACGGTAGTGATCGCTCTATGGTTCCAATTGGTAACTACGAGAAAGTAATGCCATTAGATATGGAGCCTACTTTGCTGCTTCGCGATCTATGCGCTGGCGACGTTGATAGTGCACAAGCACTTGGTGCGCTAGAGCTAGATGAAGAAGATTTAGCACTGTGTACCTTTGTATGTCCTGGTAAGTACGAGTACGGTCAGTTACTTCGTGAATGCCTAGATATAATTGTGAAGGAAGGGTAATTTTCATGGGCCTTAAAAAGTTTATTGAAGACATCGAGCATCATTTTGAGCCAGGTGGTAAACACGAAACGTGGTTTGCGCTTTACGAAGCTGCAGCAACACTGTTCTACACACCAGGTACAGTTACAAAGAAAAGCTCACATGTCCGTGACAGCGTTGACTTAAAACGTATCATGATCATGGTTTGGCTTGCGGTATTCCCAGCAATGTTCTGGGGTATGTATAACGCAGGTGGTCAAGCTATCGCAGCACTAAACCACATGTATTCAGGTGCAGAGCTGGTTTCTATCATTGATGGTAACTGGCACTACTGGCTAACCGAAATGTTAGGCGCCTCCTTAGGGGCCGATGCAGGTTGGGGCAGTAAGATGCTCTTGGGTGCGACTTACTTCTTACCTATCTACGCGACGGTCTTTATCGTTGGTGGTTTCTGGGAAGTACTGTTCTGTATGGTGCGTAAGCACGAAGTTAACGAAGGTTTCTTTGTTACTTCTATCTTGTTCGCGCTTATTGTTCCGCCAACACTTCCTCTATGGCAAGCTGCACTAGGTATTACCTTCGGTGTTGTTGTTGCTAAAGAGATTTTTGGTGGTACGGGTCGTAACTTCCTAAACCCTGCACTTGCTGGCCGTGCGTTCCTATTCTTTGCATACCCTGCTCAGATTTCTGGTGACGTAGTTTGGACTGCAGCTGATGGTTTCTCTGGTGCAACAGCGCTTAGCCAATGGGCTCAAGGCGGTGGTAGCGCGCTAATGAACACGGTATCTGGTGAGACGATCACTTGGATGGACGCATTCATTGGTAACATTCCAGGTTCTATCGGTGAAGTATCAACGCTTGCACTTATGATCGGTGCTGCAATGATCGTATACATGGGCATTGCTTCATGGCGCATCATTGCTGGTGTTATGATCGGTATGATTGCTGTATCAACATTGTTTAATGTGATCGGTTCTGACACTAACGCAATGTTCAGCATGCCTTGGCACTGGCACCTAGTTCTAGGTGGCTTCGCATTTGGTATGTTCTTCATGGCAACAGACCCTGTATCAGCGTCATTTACCAATGGTGGTAAGTGGTGGTACGGCATCCTAATCGGCGCAATGTGTGTAATGATTCGTGTAGTTAACCCTGCATACCCAGAAGGCATGATGCTTGCGATCCTATTCGCAAACCTATTTGCTCCTCTGTTTGACCACGTTGTAATCGAGAAGAACATTAAGCGGAGACTAGCGCGCTATGGCAAGTAATAACGATAGCATTAAAAAGACGCTGTTTGTTGTTATCGCATTGAGCCTAGTGTGCTCAATCATCGTTTCAACAGCTGCAGTTGTTCTTAAACCTAAGCAACAAGCTAACGCGGTTCTAGATCAGCAAACTAAGATCCTTGAAGTTGCGGGCATTGAACTTGCGGGTAATATCCCTGAACTGTACGCAGAGAACATTGAACCTCGTCTAGTTGATTTCGCTACTGGCGATTTCGTTGACGGCGATGCTGCTGCATACGACCAACGTAAAGCGGCAAAAGATCCAGCTCAGTCAATCAAGCTTTCAGCTGAAGATGACATCGCTAAGATCCTTCGTCGTGCTAACACGGGTACTGTATACCTTGTGAAAGATGGCGCTGAAACTTCTAAAGTTATCATCCCTGTTCACGGTAACGGTCTATGGTCAATGATGTACGCATTCGTTGCGGTAGAAACTGATGGCAACACAGTTTCTGGTATCACTTACTACGAGCAAGGTGAAACTCCTGGACTTGGTGGTGAAGTTGAGAACCCATCTTGGCGCGCTCAATTCGTTGGTAAGAAATTATTCGACGAAAACCACAAACCTGCTATTCAGGTTGTTAAAGGTGGCGCTCCTCAAGGTTCTGAGCACGGTGTAGATGGCCTTTCTGGTGCAACACTGACTAGCGTTGGTGTTCAACATACATTTGACTTCTGGTTAGGTGATATGGGCTTTGGTCCGTTCCTAGCAAAAGTTCGTGACGGAGGTCTGAACTAATGTCTAGTGCAAAAGAAATTAAAAAGAGCATCTTAGCGCCGGTGTTGGACAACAACCCAATCGCGCTACAGGTTCTTGGTGTGTGTTCTGCTCTTGCGGTAACCACTAAGCTAGAAACAGCATTTGTTATGACTATCGCGGTAATGTTCGTTACTGCTCTGTCTAACTTCTTCGTTTCTTTGATCCGTAACCACATTCCTAACAGTGTGCGTATCATCGTTCAGATGGCAATTATCGCATCACTAGTAATCGTGGTAGACCAAGTGCTTAAAGCATACCTATACGATATCTCTAAGCAGCTATCTGTATTCGTAGGCCTAATCATTACTAACTGTATTGTAATGGGTCGTGCTGAAGCATTCGCAATGAAGTCTGCGCCAATCCCATCTCTAATCGATGGTCTTGGTAACGGTCTTGGTTACGGTTTCGTTCTTATCACTGTTGGTTTCTTCCGTGAGCTTCTAGGCTCTGGCAAACTATTTGGTATGGAAGTACTACCTCTAGTGAGCAACGGTGGTTGGTATCAGCCAAACGGCTTGATGCTTCTAGCACCTTCTGCATTCTTCCTAATTGGTTTCTTGATTTGGGCAATTCGTGTGTTCAAACCAGAACAAGTAGAAGCGAAGGGGTAAGGTAGTCATGGAACATTATATTAGTCTGCTAGTTAAATCGATTTTCATCGAAAACATGGCGCTTTCTTTCTTCCTAGGTATGTGTACATTCCTAGCGGTATCTAAGAAAGTTAAAACTTCTTTTGGTCTTGGTGTTGCGGTAGTTGTAGTACTTACAATCGCTGTTCCTGTAAACAACCTTGTTTACACACACATCCTGAAAGAAAACGCGCTTGTTGAAGGTGTCGATTTAAGTTTCCTTAACTTCATCGCATTCATCGGTGTTATCGCGGCACTTGTACAAATCCTAGAGATGGTTCTAGACCGTTTCTTCCCACCTTTGTACAACGCACTAGGTATCTTCCTCCCACTGATCACAGTTAACTGTGCAATCTTTGGTGGTGTATCTTTCATGGTAACTCGTGACTACAACTTTGCTGAATCTGTTGTTTACGGCTTCGGTTCTGGTGTGGGTTGGATGTTAGCTATCGTTGCTCTTGCGGGTATCCGTGAGAAGATGAAGTACTCTGACGTACCTCCAGGTCTTCGTGGCCTTGGTATCACGTTCATTACTGTTGGTCTGATGGCGTTAGGCTTTATGTCTTTCTCTGGTGTTCAACTGTAGGGTAAGCACCCAGTAATAAGGAATAACAAATGTTTAGTATTATTCTTGGCGTAGCGATGTTTACCATTATTGTACTGGCTCTAGTACTAGTGATTCTTTTCGCTAAGTCTAAGTTAGTACCATCAGGTGACATCACTATTTCAGTAAACGGCGACCCTGAAAAGGCGATCGTTACTCAACCTGGTAGCAAGCTACTTGGTGCCCTGGCTGGCGCTGGTATCTTCGTATCTTCTGCTTGTGGTGGCGGTGGCTCTTGTGGTCAGTGTCGTGTAAAAGTTAAGTCTGGTGGTGGCGACATCCTTCCAACTGAACTTGATCACATCACAAAAGGTGAAGCTCGCGAAGGCGAACGTCTTGCATGTCAAGTTGCTATGAAAACTGACATGGAGATTGAACTAGACGAAGATATCTTTGGTGTTAAAAAGTGGGAATGTACTGTTATCTCGAATAACAACGAAGCTACTTTCATCAAAGAACTTGCTCTAGCGATCCCTGAAGGTGAAGAAGTTCCGTTCCGCGCGGGTGGTTACATTCAGATTGAAGCTGAACCACATCACGTGAAATACGCAGATTACGATATTCCTGAGGAATACCGTGGTGACTGGGATAAGTTCAACTTGTTCCGTTATGAGTCTATCGTTAAAGAGCATTCGATCCGTGCTTACTCTATGGCTTCATACCCAGAAGAGAAAGGCATCATCAAGCTTAACGTGCGTATCGCAACTCCGCCGCCAAACAACCCTGACGTAGCTCCTGGTGTGATGTCTTCATACATCTGGTCTCTTAAAGAAGGCGACAAATGTACTATTTCTGGTCCATTTGGTGAGTTCTTTGCTAAAGACACAGACAATGAAATGGTATTCATCGGTGGTGGTGCAGGTATGGCGCCTATGCGTTCTCATATCTTCGACCAACTTAAGCGTCTTAAGTCTACTCGTAAGATGTCTTACTGGTATGGCGCACGTTCTAAGCGTGAGATGTTCTACATTGAAGATTTCGATGGCCTAGCGGCTGCAAACGAAAACTTCGTGTGGCACTGTGCACTGTCTGATCCTCAACCAGAGGACAACTGGGACGGTTACACTGGTTTCATCCACAATGTACTGTACGAAAACTACCTGAAGGATCACGAAGCTCCTGAAGATTGTGAGTACTACATGTGTGGTCCACCGATGATGAACGCTGCTGTTATCGGCATGCTGAAAGATCTTGGTGTAGAAGATGAAAACATCCTACTAGATGACTTCGGTGGTTAATCCACTTAAGTGATTGATATTATGGCTGACTCCTACGAGTCAGCCATTTGTTTTTCTAAGACAGCTTTTGACAACATACTGGCTTATATAAGAAAGAGTAAGGCATTCAAA